>CAYHRZ010000022.1:0-21833 GCA_964359125.1 uncultured Klebsiella sp.
AGCTACGCGCGAGGGTGAGCGAGGCGCTGAGGCCCGCGTCGTCGAGCTTGTCGACCACCGGCTCCATGTCACACGTGTACTCGAGCCCGTCCAGGCGACAGGCGTTGTCGTCGAGCCAAACTCGCTCCGTCTCCACCACCACCTCGACGGTGTACATCTCGGCCGGCGCGTGGAAGGGGCCGTCGCCCACGGTGCAGGTGGTGGACCAGTCGCCGGAGAACACCAGGTAGTCGCCCGACTGGGGGGCGCAGGCGAGGAGGAGCACGATCACGGCGGGACTGTAGCATCGCCCCCGGCGGCGCACACGGCCTCCCGGGCCGAGCGGAAGTGATCTAACGATGGCTACCGTCAACTAACTCGGAGAGGTGTCGAGGTCTGTCCGACCTGGTTGACACGGGCCCCGGGAGCAGCCCCGGATCCGTCAACCAACTCGGAGAGGTGTCGAGGTCTGTCGGAGCTGGTTGACACGGGCCCCGGGGGCGGCTCCAGATCCGTCAACCAACTCGGAGAGGTGTCGAGGTCTGTCGGAGCTGGTTGACGCCGGCCCACCCGACCGGCGGGGCGGCAACCCGTCGCCCGGGTCCTGGCCCCAGGCAGCCGCGCGCACGGCTCCGGGCCCCGGGGGTGAGGCTGAGCGCGAGCGAGGCGCTCTCGAAGACCACGATCTCGCCCTCGCGCACCAGCCGCGCCGCGTCGGCGAGGATCACCGGGACGTCGGCAGGATCGACCACTCGGCCACCGGGGGGAATGGGTGCGACGCGAAGATCATCCGCGGGCTCACCCCGCCCTCGTACACATCCGGCAGGGCGCTAGGCGGCGCGACCCCCTCCAGCCACTGCACCAGCGGGTGTTCCCCTCGCAGGATCGCCCGCCACGTCGCGACGGTCGGCTCCGTGTCGGGGAAACTCGCGAGCCGCGCCACCGCCACGTCGCGAAGCTCCGGCCGCCGCCAGTAGCGACGCACCCGCTCGGCGCGCTCGCGGTTGGTCTGTTCGGGCGTTCGCATGGGTACATCGTAGGGCACCCGCCACCGGGCGGCAAGCACCGCGAGATCAGCGCGCGGCCCCGCTCTCCCGGAACGTCCACACCGAGCGCAGCCGGATCGGCCAGCCGGTCTTGGTGGGGACGGGGCGCGTCTTCAGAGTGTGCGCCTTTCGGAAGTGCTCAGTGAAGTCGTGGCCGAGCTTGTCGTCAGGCACCACGGCCGTCAGCCAGTACCCCCGGGCCATCTCCCCCTCGACGTGGTCGACAAAACTCCGGTAGGCGCCGCCCTTGTGGTCGATGTCCCAGAGCGTGATGAGCGCGAAGCTGCCCTTCTTGCCCGCGAGGTGGGCGTACCAGGGGGCGTGGGGAATGAGGATGGGGTCCGGCAGGGCCCGCAGCTCCTCGACCAGCGCCTCCACCCGCTCCGCCTCCGCGGGGCTGGGCACGAACCGCCCCAGGTCCTCCTCGCTCACCGCCCACATCTGCAGGGCGACGAACAGGCTGGCCCCGGTGCGCGCCAGCGGGGTGCCGATCGCGGCGGCGGCCACGCTGGGGAGCAGGCACTGCACCCACAACAGCGGCATCAGCACGTTGAGGTAGCCCCCGGTATGCCCGCGCATCAGCGACACCACCAGCAGCGCCGTGATGGAGACGCCCGTCCAGTAGCGCTTCCGGACCATCCACAGGGGCAGCGCCAACGCCGCCGTGGTCGTCCACGGTAGCGCCGACCAGCACTCCACCTGGGCACCCGGGACGAGCCGGTCGATCACCATCCCGTGCGACGAGGCCAGCCGGGCGATCCACGTGAAGTACCGGCCCTCGGTGGCGACGATCATCGCGCCCGAGAACAACAACGCCGGGACCGCCGAGGCCAGCGCGAAGGTGCCCGCACGCCGCCAGCCGTGCACCCGCCAGTGCCAGAGCCCGATGGGAAGGCCGAAGAGGGCCACGTGCTGCTTGGTGGTGAACGCCAGCGCCAGGCAGAGGCCGCTGGCGACGGTGTGCGCGCGGGTGGGGCCGTCGCCGAGCACCAGCGACCAGCCGAGCAGCGCCAGGGCGAGGCTGTCGGTGCGGACGAGGTCGAAGAAGGTGCCGGTGTCGTCGTAGGTGGCGGCGAGCAGCCCCGCGGTGGCGAACGCCGCGAACCAGCCGGTGCCCAGCCGCCGCGCCCCGTACACCAGCGCGGCGGCGGCGACGACGATGCACACCGCTGACAGCGTGCGACCCGTGGCGTAGTCCACGCCGAGCTTCGAGACGAGCCAGGCGAACCCGGGCGGGTAGATGAAGGGGATGTAGTCGGCGGCAGGCTCGCCGTAGATCGGCAGCCCCTCGACCAGCCGCTGCGCGGTGACCAGCGTGGCGCCCTCCATCCACTCGATGTCGCCGGGGAAGTCGCGTCGTTTCTCGATCACCGCGTACACCCTGCCCACCACCGGGTAGGCCATCCCCAGCGCCAGGAGCCCCGCTAGCGCCTCGGCCACGGTGCCCCACGACCAGCCGCGGGCTGCCAGCCAGTCGCCGATGCCGCGGAGATTCATCCGGCGCGACTAGCCCGGCTGTAAGGGGCGCGCGCCTCCCGCCGTTGTGCCCGCGAACCCTGGAGCACTCGTGAGCCTTCTCCTCCTCTCTCTCGTCGCCCCGGCCGAGGCCGGCTGGCAGGACCGCTTCCACGACACCATCGGTCGCGTGGAGCAGATGGTGTGGGACGACAGCACCCGTCGCCTCGTCCAGAAATACGGGTTGAACGTTATGAACGTCACGTGGGAAGACACCGGCCGCTACAAGGGCAGCTCGGTGGGTCCCAACATCTCCGACATGACCATCGGCGTGCGCGACGCCCGCGGTGCTTTGCACCCCATGCCGGTGATCCGTTTCGACAACTTCTCCGACAAGACCGCCGACGTGCGCAGCAGCGAGTTCTACCTGCGGGTGGGCAACGAGGACGGGCGGCGCCTGCAGACCACCACCCTGGCCAACGTGCTGAAGGATCCCCGGCGCTACATGCACGACGCGCGCTCCTGGAGCGGCAACGAGGACTCGCTCTGGAACAGCCGCGACGACTACGTCCTGGTGAGCGCCCAGGCGTGTTTCTTGCCCATCCCGGAGCAGGGCGAGGCCACGTTCACTCCGGTGCTCTACAACTACCAGTCCTACCCCGGGAACCCCGCGGTGATGGCGATCATGGCCACCCGCGAGGGCACCTCGATGCAGGTGATCCAGAACGAGGGGGGCTACCTTTCACAGCCGCTGTTCTTCAACGACGACGGCGAGCGGGCGCCCTTCGTGGCGGAGCGGGTGAGCCAGTGGGCGGCCGAGCAGGGCATCGACGTCGACAGCATCTCGGAGGACAGTGGCCTCGACGTGGTGCTGCTCATCCAGGTGCCGCTGAAGCAGCGGGAGCCGGAGCGTCACTGGTACGACGACTGGAGCTTCGGGGGGATGGGTGGCGCGGGGGCGCCCGCGGCCAGCGCCGCCCCGATGATGGAGAAGTCGGCGAAGTCCAGCGACGTGGAAATGGCGGTGGTGAGCCACGGCGAGGCCGAGGGGCCCTTTGTCGAGTTTGGCAACCTGCCCATCGAGCGTGACACCCGCTTCCCGGTGCGGGTGACGGTCCAGTTCTACAAGGCCACCAGCAACGGCGTGGTGAGCGCCGCCGACGTGGCGCACGTGCGCAAGCAGATCGACCAGGTGTACGCCAAGGGAAGCTGGGTGGGGTCGCTGGTGACCAGCGGGAGCACCTACCGTCCCACCGAGTGGTACCCGCAGCCGACGAAGTCGTACAGCAACAGCGGCACCGCCACCTGGGCCGAGCCCTTCTGGAACTGGCACACGCCCTAGCCGGCTGCCGCGCGCCTACCAGGCGCCGCCGCTGCCGGCGAAGTACCAGGCCGCGCCGACCTCCTGGCCATCGACGACCGCGAAGGGCGCGCCCACCGCGAGGTCGTCGCGCCCGTCGCCGTCGAGGTCGCCCGCCGACATGGAGTAGCCGAAGGCGTCGCCGGCGTTGCTGCCGCCCATCACGTTGACGACGGACGACTCAGGTCCACTGCCCGAGTCGAAGAAGTCGAGCAGGTACACCAGCCCCCCGGTGCCGTCGGTCGCGGCCTCGTTCACCGCGGCGACGGCCAACTCCGCGTCGCCGTCGCCGTCGAGGTCGATCGCCTCGAGGCCCTGGCCGTAGTAGGCGCCCGCCGCCTCGCCGGTGGAGACGGCGAGCAGTTCGTCGGCGGCGTGGCCCCCGGGCGTGACCGGGCCGAGCATGCAGCCGACGAGCCCGGAGCGTTCCGCCACCGTGGCGTCGAGGGGGACGGACATGCAGGCGTCGGCGGCACCGTCGGCGTCGATGTCGCCGGCGGCGAGGCCGCGGCCGAGGTTGCCGTGCGCAACGGTGCCATCGATGAGCGCGTAGGCGTCGGCGAGGTCGGACACGAGGCCCGCTCCTCCCGCCAGCAAGTACACCCTGCCAGCGCCCTCGGCGCTCGCGCCGTACTCGTTCTCAGTCGCGAGCAGGTCGGCGTAGCCGTCGCCGGTGAGGTCAGAGCCTCCGGTGACGGGAGTGATCCACGAGGTGTCGCCCGAAGTCATCCGCGTCGGTTCGTCGTAAGCGACTCGGTCCGCGGTAAGCGGGCCGGTCAGCACTTCGAGCCAGGCATTCGCACCGGAAGAGGAGTTGTAGAGGCTGGCCATGACAAGGTCTTCAGTGCCATCACCGTCGAGGTCGGTCTGCGCCACAGCGGAGAAGCCGTACCCATAGCTGGACCCTGATCCGTCGGTCTGGCGGGTGACGGTCGCCGCGTCGATGCCGCAGTCGCCCCTGCAGTCGTCGGGCCAGACGCCGTAGTAGATGTCCTCGACGCCGTGATTGAGCAACAGCCAACCGGGCACGTCATCCACGCGAACCGACGCGAGCCCGGTGCCGAGTTGCAGCGTCCAGTCGGCGGTCACAATCGTGGCGGGAGCTTCGTCCGCGACGAGGTCGGCGGCGCGATAAACGCCAACGTGCGAGGCAGCCTCCGGATTACCCTCCCTTATCCCTACAGTCGCCTGGGCGACGAGAAGCGCGACGCCCGAGGCGTCGTCGGATGTCGCGAACTGAGTTGCCCACCCCTGCCATCCCCCATCGACCGTGCCCGGCAAGCGTGTGCCGACGTCCTGCGCACGGGTGACAACCTCGTCGCTCCCGTCGCAGTCCTGGTCGATCCCGTCGCCGGGAAGTTCCGCCGCGCCGGGGCCGATGCTCGCGTCGCTGTCGTCGCAGTCCCCCTGCGCGGGGGTGAATCCGTCGCCATCGGGATCCCCCACCTCGCTCGAGTCGCCCGGATCGCCCGATTCGGTGCGTCCGGCCGTGTCTGGCGCGCTGTCGGTCTGCGTCCCGCCCACCGAGTCGTCAGCAAGTCCGCCGGATGCCGCACAACTCGCAAGCGCCAAGGAAAAAAGCGCTGCCGGGACGGACCCTGTCACCGGTCCACGCCGTTGGAGGCCGCGTAGTCGTGCCAGGCTTCAGAGCTGAGCGAGTCGATCCCCATGTGAACCCGGTAGGGCGGGTAGTCCGTGGCGTCCTGCCCGCCGCCCAGGGTGTCGTCGTCGATCCACGTGGCAGGGTCCGCTGCAACCATGGCATCGACGGCGTCGGTGTACGACATGCCGCCCAGCTTGTCGGCGTCCCACCAGAAGCGTAGCCAGTCGAACTCGGTGCCGCGGTTGGCGAGCGTGCCGGTGCAGTAGTCGCCCAGCCAGTCGCCGACATCGGGGGGGGACATCGCCGCAGCGCAGGAGGCGATCGGGCCGTTGCCCGGGTTCTCATTCGTTTCGTTCACGTCCCCGTCCCCGTTCCAGTCCGCCGGCTTCCAGTACATGAACCAGCAGTCGCTGCCGCTGGTGTTGTTGAACGTGACGATCCCGTAGTAGTGGGCGAACCCCTCCCACGCCGCCGCGCTCTGGTACTCCTTCTCCAGGAGCGCGTGCTGGTCGCTGGTACCCGGGGAGTCGCAGTTGTCGTCGTCGGCGCTGTCGTAGGAGTGGGCGTCGCCGCCGCCCATCGCCCGGGCAACCAGCATGTGGCCAAACTCGTGGTCGATCATGTACTTCCGCCCGCCCCCCATCGAGCCGATGAGCACGCGGTCGTTCGTGCGGTCCCACGAGGTGGAGCCCGCGTCCTGGACGAAGTCGTACTGCTCCCCGGTCAACCCGCCCGTGCCGCGAACCTGCCCAAATCCGGCCGCAGCAGCGATGTTCCAGGTGTCGGCCACGGGGCTGGTGACGGTCTTGGTGCCCGAGGATGTGGGCTGCCAGAGACTCGGGCCGAACTGCGAGAGCGTGGTTTCCGTGGTGTCGGTCCAGACATAGACGGTGTTGCCTGCGATACTCGCCCGCGAGTGGACCTTGACCGAGTAGGTCTTGGTGCTGTCGAGCGCGAGGGTGGGGATGCAGCCCGCCGAGGTACCGGTGTCCTCGGCGTAGTTGGCGTAGACGCCCGGCCCGCCCACCTCGACCACGACGACGAAGGCACCCCAGGCCGGGTGGGTGGTGTCGCTCGTAAAGTGGTCATCGCCGACGCTCACGTCGGCGTCCACGAGGTTCACGTCGTAACGGGCGCACACGTCGATGTTGTAGGTGGCAGCCAGTGCGGGCGCGGGCGCGAGGAGAAGCGCAATCATCAATACTCCTCCTCGACGGTGACCGTGCCGGTGTAGTCGCCGATCTCGCTCGCCACCGGCGACTCGAGGTACACGCCGTTGGGCGCCGCGACCGCCTGCCCCGCGGCATCCAGGTACACCGGCAGGTCGCCGCCCCACGGGAACGCCACCCCGAGGTACGGCGCCCCGACGGCACCCATCGAGCCGTCGATGCCCCAGGCGTTGATGGTGGCGACGAGGTTGCCCAGCCGCGCCGCCTGCTCGGCCTCCGCGAAGAGCTCCGCCGGGACCGACACCTCGAAGGCCTCGACCGACACCGGGTCGACCTCGATGGCCTCGAGCCACCAGGTCTCGCCCTCGCCGTCGAAGGTGAAGCGCAGCTCCACCTCCAGAAGCAACCCCTCGACGTCGGGCACGTACACCAGGAGCACAGGCGGCTCCGTGTCGTCGATCCCCATCGACCACTCGACCGTCAGTGCGCCGACGTCACCGAGTTCGGGGTCGGCAATCTCGCAGTCGTCACCGGCGTGGAGCACGGCGGGCCATAGCAATGTCGCGAGCGATAGCGCGGCACGAAATTTGGGGGAGCGAGCGAGCGACACGAACGGTCTCCCGTGTCCCCGGCAGCGTAGCAGGTCGCGGTCGCGAGCGCGCGCAGCAGGAGATCCGCCACTGCCGACGAAGTCGTCCAGCAACAGCGGCACCGCCACCGGGGCCGAGCCCTCCTGGAACTGGCACACGCCGTAGTGCTGGACAACGAGGCCATGCCCTCTCCCGGCCGTCGGCCACCCTCTCCCGCGAGCGGGAGAGGGCGAGGAGGGGGGACTCGCCCGCCGGGCGGGAGAGGGCGAGGGGCGAGCGCCTACTGCGGCAGTTCCACCCACTTCTCCACGTTGATCTCCACGCGCCGGTTCTTCTCGTAGGCGGCGTTGTTCTCCGCCGGGTCGATGGGCTTGGTTTCCCCGAAGCCCTTCGACACCAGCCGCTCCGCCGCGATGCCCTTGCCCACGAGGTAGGCCTTCACGCTGTCGGCGCGCCGCTGGGACAGGTCCATGTTGGACTTGTCGTTGCCGCGGGTGTCGGTGTGGCCTTCCACGCGGACAAGCTGGATCTCGGGGTAGGCCGTCATCACCTCGGCCACCTGGTCCAAGAGCGGGAAGGAGCGCGACTGGATGGTCGCCTTGCCGGTGTCGAAGAACACGGCTTCCTGGAGCTCGATGCGCTCGCGGGTGACGACGATCTTCGTCTCCTTCTTGGGCGCGATCTCGATCACCACGTTCATCCCGGCATCGGTGATCTCGAAGGGCACGGTGACCCCCTCGAAGTTCACCGCCGAGCCCACCGCCTCGTACTTCCCGGGAGCAAGCTCCAGGGTCTGTGCAGGCCCACCCGCGAACGCCACGCTGGCGCCGGTGACCTTGATGCGACCCGCCTGGAGGGGCTGCTTGTCGGCGGCGTTGACCAGCGCCAGGGCCACGCGCACCTCCGGCTCGGGGCAGCCGTCGCTGTCCTTGACGTTGTCGACGTCTTCCTTCTCGTTGGGACACGCGTCTGCGGCGTCGAGCAGGCCGTCCTCGTCGTTGTCCGCCTCGGGACAGCCGTCGTCGTCTTTGAAGCCGTCGACGTCTTCCTTGTCGTCGATGCAGGCGTCCTTGTCGTCGAGGATGCCGTCGCCGTCGGTGTCGGGCGGCGGTGGAGGCGGGGGCTTGACGCGCGGCTCGTAGCCGATGCCCACCACCACGCGCAGGTCCGGGGCGCCCACGCCGTCGGTGAGCGCGCGGCCGACGCCGCCGCGGACCACCCAGTCGTAGCCGAGGTAGCCGTAGCCGCTGGCCAGGGCCTCGATGGGGAAGGATCCCGGGTGGCCGAAGGGCGACGCCAGGGACTGCTCGCCGGCGAACTCCAGCGCCACGCCGCAGGCGTCGTTGAAGCCGTAGGCGGCGCCGAGACGGGCCACGAGGAAGTCGTCGAGCGCCAGCGATTCCAACTCTGCCGCCGGGCCGCCACGGACACCCACGTTGGCCAGGATCGCCGCCTTGCCCAGCGGCTTCTCGAGGAGCGCGGTGGCCTCCCACCCGGCTTCCGGGCTGCCGAGGGCGTTGTCGACCGACGCGGTGGGCAGCGTCAGCCTGCCGTCCAGGCCGAGTCCGAAGCCCACCTTCTCCGGGTCGAGCAACACCAGTCGCGCGTCGAATCTCGTGTCGCCGAGTCCCGGGCCCGATCCCGTCGCGCCGGCTTGGAGCAGGTACACCGGCAGGCCCACCCCGATCCGGAAGATACCCAGCGACACCCCCGCCAGGACGTCGGCCTGGAGCACGTCGCTCACGATGGGCGTCTCGTTGCCGTCGGCGTCCTGGAACACCAGCGGGTCGTTGGCGTAGTGCATCAGCAGGCGCCCGGTCACCAGGCGCTCCTGCACCCGGGTGTCGTCGAGCCACAGCGTGCGCTCGGCATCGACACTCGGGCCGAAGTTCTGCACGTTGATGTCGGGCACGTCGCCGTCGAGGGTGGCGGCGTGGGTGGGGGGAACGCCCAGGAGGGCGCTGAGGGAGAGCAGGTTCAGCATGGTGGACTCCTCTACTTGCGGCGGCGGGCGAAAACGGCGGAGAGCGCGCTGGCGAGGCCAGCGGCGGCGGGGAGGGCGCCAGGCACCGACGCGGCGGTGTTGCAGCCGCCCCCGAGGTACTGTCCCCCGGCGTTGGCGTCGCTGACGTCGTCGGTGGGGTCCAGCGGGTCGGTGCCACGGTACACCTCGGTGCCGTCGTCGACCGAGCCCCCGTCGGTGTCGGCCACCAGCGGGTCGCTGCCGTGCTCGTCGACCTCGTCGCCGTCGGTGAGGTTGTCGCCGTCGGTGTCGGCGTCGCGGGGATCGGTGCCGTGCGTCTTGACCTCCTCGCCGTCGCTGAGCCCGTCACCGTCGGTGTCGTCGTCGCGCGGGTTGGTGCCCAGCGCCTCCTCCTCGTCGTCGGTGAGGCCGTCGTCGTCCTGGTCGTCGTCGATGGTCTCGTCGACGTCGTCGTCGGGGTTGCGCGGGTCGGTGCCCCGGCTCACCTCGTCGCCGTCGTTCACACTGCCACCGTCGGTGTCGGGGTCGAGCGGGTCGGTGCGGTGTTCGTTCACCTCGTCGCCGTCGGAGAGGCCGTCGTCGTCGCTGTCGGCGTCGAGCGGGTCGGTCGACGTGTCGTTCACCTCCTCGCTGTCGGAGAGACCGTCGTCGTCGGAGTCGGCGTCGAGCGGGTCGGTGCCGAGGCCCACCTCGTCGCCGTCGGAGAGGCTGTCGCCGTCGCTGTCGGCGTCGAGCGGGTCGGTGCCTAAGATCGCCACCTCGTTGCCGTCGTCCTGGCCGTCGTCGTCGCTGTCGGCGTCGAGCGGGTCGGTGCCGTACACGTAGAGTTCGTCGTAGTCGCCGAGGCCGTCGCTGTCGGTGTCGCCGGTGGTGGGATCCGTGCCCGAGAGTGTCTCGTCGCCGTCGGAGAGGCCGTCGCCGTCGCTGTCGGGGTCGGCGGGGTCTGTCCCGAGGCCGATCTCCTCGCCGTCGTCGAGCCCGTCGTCGTCGACGTCGGCCGCGAGGGGGTCGGTGCCGTACACGTAGAGTTCGTCGTAGTCGCCGAGGCCGTCGCCGTCGGTGTCGTCGGTGATGGGGCTCGTGCCGACGACGTTGACCTCCTCGCCGTCGGAGAGGCCATCGCCGTCGCTGTCGGGGTCGTTCGGGTCCGAGCCGGTGACGTTGACCTCCTCGCCGTCGGAGAGGCCGTCGTCGTCGCTGTCGCTGTCGAGGGGGTCGGTGCCCAACGCGAGTTCGGTGTCGGAGCCGAGGCCGTCGCCGTCGAGGTCGTCGTCGTCGGCATAGTTGGGGTCGGTACCCCCGGACACCTCCGTGCCGTCGTCGATGCCGCCGTCGTCGGTGTCGGCGTCGTTGGGGTCGGTGCCGTGGACGTAGCTCTCTTCGAAGTCGCTGAGGCCGTCACCGTCGCTGTCGCCGGTGCTGGGGTCGGTGCCGAAGGTGCACTCCTCGTCGATGTCGAGCACGCCGTCGCCGTCGCTGTCGGTGCTGGCGGCGATGACCTCGAGGGTAAAGTCGCTCGACCACTCCGAGTCCAGGAACGTGTAGGTGTCGAGGAAACTCTCGTTGCCCTTGCCGCCGGAGACGAAGTTGCCCCAGGCGCGGGCGTTCACGTTCGCCTCGGCGGGATCGTCGTAGTCGCCACTGTTGATGCCGTCGGCGCCGGAGCTCTCGAGCCCGTACTCCCCGCTCGGCATCAGGATTTCCTTGTACTGCACGTCGGCGTCGTTCCAGTACATGTCGAGGCCCTCGCGGTCCCCCGCGGCGTCGACGTGGAAGAGGCGGAAACCCTGGTACGAGGTTTCCACGTCGTAGCTGACGTAGTGGAACTCGCCGACGGTGACGAGCGCTCGGCAGGCGTAGGTGCCGGGGCCCACGTTGTTGCCGCCGTTGTCGGTGCCGTCCCAGCTCAACGAGTTGCTGCCGGTGACGATGTCGGTGTTGAGGTGGACGTCGTCGTCGCTCGCGAGGTTGAATTCGCCGTCGCCGTCGATGTCGCAGACGATGTGGCCCGTGCCGTTGGCGCCGCTCTCGAACTCGAAGCTGCCGGTGGTGTACCCGGGGGCGATGGCCTCGCAGATCTCGGAACCGCCCGCCGCGAAGGCCGCCGCGCTCACGCTCGGCGTGGGGATGGAGTAGCTCGCCACGCTCGGGGGGTTGACGTACACCGGGTACTCGGCCGTGAAGGTGCCGCTCACCGCGGAGCGCGCCCCGGCGCCGTCGAGACCGACGCTGTTGGCCCCGATGGACCAGGCGTAGCCGGAAAAGCCGTCGGTGAGCATCTCGACCACCGGCGAGTCCGTGCCGAGGTCGATGAGCGCGTAGATGCTCCCCTCGAACGAGGCGGACTCGTCGTAGGTGCCGGTGTTGAAGTGCCAGTGGTAGCTCCACAGGCGGCCCCCGGAGTCGACTGCGCCGGCGATGGAGACGTCCCAGTCGGCGTTCTGGCTGGTGCTCAGCGTGAGCGTGTAGGTGCCCGCCGCCGCGACCGTCGTACTGTCGCCGTCGGAGAGCACGGCGACCGCCGAGCCGGCGCTGTCGGTGACGGTGAGTTGCCCGCGGCCATCCCACACGATCGACTCCGCCGACGGGTCGACGATGTCGACGTACATCGTGGTGCTCGACAAGAGGATGTGGTCCTCGCCCCATTCCGCCACGCCCTCCGCCCGGGCGCTGCCGGGGATGATCACGGGGAGCAGTGCAGTTACCAGCGAGGGAATCAGCAGGTGGCGGGCAGTGCGCGGTTGCGGCATCGGGGTTCGCTCCGTGGGGTGCCGCGACGATTAGCCCACTTCACCAGTCCTTGACAAGCAGACGCTCGCCGACCGCCTGGCTGTCGACAGGGTAGAAAGGCACGCCCCATGCAACGAGTCCAGGCCGCCTCCCTAGGTTGGACCGCCCGCGTCATCGATGCGACGGTGGTGACCCTGACGTTCCTGCTCGTGGCCTGGGGACGGCAGGCGCTGCGCGAGTCCTGGGACTACGACGTCGTGCCCGGCAAGCCGATCCTCGCCCCGGTCACCCTGCGCAGCCAGTTCCACCTGGTGTTCGGCGTGGTGCCGGTGTGGCTGGTGAGCCTGTCCCAACACCGCCTCTACGACGACATCCGTCGCATCCGCGACGACGTCCTGTTGCTGCGCATCGCCAGCGCGGTGGCGGTGGCCTTCGCGCTGTTCTTGTTGATCCTGTTCTTGTTCCCCCCGCCGGTGCCAACGTCGCGGTCGTTCTTGCTGCTCTTCGCGGTCGCCAGCGTGGTCTCGCTCTACGCGGCGCGGCGCTGGGAGGCGGCGCGGGCACGCAAGCGGGCGCCGTCCTGGAACATCCTCGTGGTGGGCAGCGCCGTCGAGGCGGCGCCCTTCGTCGACACCCTGCTCAGGCACCCGCAGTGGGGGCTGCGCGTGGCGGGCGTGGTGGCCCCCGAGGGCGAGGAGGCCACCAACGTACACGGCGTGAAGGTGCTCGGGCGGGTGGCGCAGCTGCGGAGCGTGATCGACCGTGAGAACATCGCGCAGGTGTTCATGACCGGCCGGGCCTGGGACACGAGCACCCTGCGCGAGGTGGGCGACACCTGCGAGGAGGTCGGCGTCACCTTCTCGATGGACGCCAACTTCCTCGGGTTGTCGATCGCGCGCGCCGACGTCAACGACCTCGGCGGGTGGAGCGTGCTCTCGTTCTCGTCCACCCCGGCCGACGGCGGGGCCCTGCTCGTCAAGCGCGCCATCGACGTGCTGGGCGCCGTGGCCGCGATCCTGGTGCTAGGCCTGCCGCTGGCGATCGTGGCGCTGCTGGTGAAGTTGCAGGACGGCGGCCCGGTGTTCTTCGTGCAACAGCGATCGGGGCTCTACGGGCGCACCTTCCCGATGTACAAGTTTCGGACGATGGTGCCCGACGCCGAGGCGAAGAAAGCGGAGTTGGAGAAGCTCAACGAGATGTCGGGGCCGGTGTTCAAGATCGCCCGGGACCCCCGGGTCACCCGCCTGGGAGCGCTGTTGCGAAAGACCAGCATCGACGAGTTGCCCCAGCTCTGGAACGTGCTGCGCGGCGAGATGAGCGTGGTGGGACCACGCCCGCCGATTCCCGACGAGGTGGGGCGCTACGAGCGATGGCAGATGCGACGGCTGTCGATGAAGCCCGGGCTGACGTGCATCTGGCAGGTGAGCGGGCGCAACCGGGTCGACTTCGACAACTGGATGCGCCTGGACCTCGAGTACATCGACAACTGGTCGCTCTTCCTCGACCTGAAACTGATCCTCATGACGTTCCCGGTGGTGCTCACCGGCCGGGGCGCGTCGTGAACCGGAGCGACCGATGCCTCACGTCGTGATCACCGGGGCCTCGCGGGGCATTGGCCGCGGCCTCGCCCTGGCCTTCGCCCGCGCGGGCTACGACGTCACCGCCGTGGCCCGCAGTCACGACGCGCTGTCGAAACTGGAGGCGGAGTTGGAGCCGTTTCCCGGCCGGGTTCACCTCGTGGCGACGGACTTGTCCGACCTCGCCCACTGCACCGACTGGATCGCCGGCGCCGAGGCGGCGCTCGGGCCGGTCGACGTGCTGGTGAACAACGCGGGCAGGCAGGTGGTGGGCCCCACGGAGCTGCTCGGCGGGGCCGACGCCTCGATCGTGCTGGATCTCAACGCGCCGATCGCCATCGCCATGGCGGTGGCGCCCGGGATGCTGGCACGCGGGAACGGGGTGATCGTCAACATGGCGAGTGCCGCAGCTTTCGGCTGGGTGCCGGGCATGGCGCACTACACCGCCGCCAAGAGCGGCTTGGCGGCGTGGTCGGAGTCGGTACGCGTGGAGTGGCGACCCCGGGGGGTGAACGTGCTCACCGTGTACCCGGGGCCCGTACACACCGACATGGCCGCGACCGCGATGGCCGCCTACGGCCAGGGGTGGGTGCCCGCCGGCACGGTGGAGGGTCTCGCCGCGCGGGTGATGGCCGGGGTTCGCCGGGGATCCAAGCGGGTGATCTACCCGGCGTACTACTGGCTGGTGTGGGCGACCCCCAACCTCAGCCGGTGGGTCACCGCGTTGGTGGCGCCCCGGCCGAAGGTGGGGGACTCGGGGGGCTAGCGCCGTCGCTCAACGCACTGTCTCCCGGTGACGAGGTGCGGCAACGTGGCGCAGCGCTTACGATGCACGCGAGGGTACCCACACCGTGAACATCCGTCGTTCCCACGACCGCGGCTTCGCGGATCACGGTTGGCTCAAGAGCTTCCACACGTTCTCGTTCGCGGGCTACCACGACCCCCAGTTCATGGGCTTTCGCTGCCTGCGGGTGGTCAACGAGGACCGGGTGGTCCCCGGCAAGGGATTCGGCACGCACCCGCACCGCGACATGGAGATCGTGAGCTACGTCCTGGCCGGGACCCTGGCCCACCGTGACTCGATGGGGCACGGCAACGCCGTGCGGCCGGGCGACGTGCAGCGCATGAGCGCGGGCAGGGGCGTGCAGCACTCCGAGTTCAATGCTTCCAGGGAAGATGGCCTGCATTTCTTGCAAATCTGGATCGTCCCGGACCGGACCGGACACGCGCCCGGCTACGAGCAGGTGCACTTCGACGCGGCGGAGAAGCGGGGACGCCTCCGGATGGTGGTCTCGCCCGACGGTCGCGACGGCAGCGTCAAGGTCAACCAGGACGCCCGGGTGTACGCCGCGCTGGTCGACGGCGAGGAGCAGGTAGAACACCACCTGGCGGCCGGGCGGGCGGCCTGGTTGCAAGTGTGCCTGGGCGCCGTCCGGGTGAACGGCGAGCGCCTGGAAGCGGGCGACGCGGCTTCGTTCACCGACGGCCAGGTGGTGATCGACCGTGGCGAGGGCGCGGAGGTCCTGCTCTTCGACCTGCCCTGACGGGGCATCGTCGCAAGGGCTGGGCAAGGTAGGCCCGCCGCGGCGCGATTAGAGTACGGTGGGTTCGCGCGGGCCCGTTTCGTCCGCGGCGAACCGCCGCCCGGAGTCCTCGATGTCGCTGCTTCTCGCCCTCGTCCTGGTGTGCCCCGCGAGCCACGCCCAGCCGCCGCGCGGCGGGGCCAAGTTCGGCGTCGGCGTGGGCGGCGGCCTCGGCGTGTCGGGGCTGTCCGGCAAACTCTGGCTCTCCGACCAGAACGCGCTGCAGGGCGTCGTGGGCGCCTGGGGCGTGGGCCGCGGCGACGGCCGGGGCGAAGGGCTGGGGGTGAGCATCGACTACCTTTGGGAAATGCCCGTGCTGGCGACCACCGAACCCATGCTCTTGGCGTGGAACCTCGGGCTCGGGGGGAGCGCGGGCGCCACCTCGCCCGCGTGGCTCGGCGTGTCGGGGGTGGCCGGCTTGGAGTTCAACTTCCAGCCCGTCCCCCTCGACGTCACGCTCGAGTACCGCCCGGGCATCGGCATCGTCCCCGGCGTGACGGCGGACCTCGTGAACTTCACCGGTCACCTGCGGGTCCACTTCTAGCGGGGGCGGTGAACCGGGCCGCTAGAAGTAGAAGTTCAGGCCCATGTTCCCCTGGAAAGCGCCCGCGATGGCCGGGTCGTCGACCGGCTTGTTGACGTAGCCGATCCAGCGGGCGTCGAAGTTCAGCGACACGTCCTTGCCGAGGCCGAACTCGAGGCCCACGCCGCCGTGGGGGCCCCAGAGAGCCTGGTCGGTGGCGAAGGTGCCGGTGGCCAGCGGCTGGTCGAGGTTGCGCTCCGTGAAAGTGACGCCGGCCAGGACGTAGGGGTTGACCTTGGTCCAGGGGAAGGCGAAGAGCTGCGCCGACACCGACAGGGGCTGCTGGATGCGGGCCGTTTCCTGGCTCCAGGACTGGTCGTGGTAGGTCCACTGGGCCTCGATGCCCAGCGGGTCGATGATGCGGTAGCGCGCGGCCAGGCCGAGGCCAGCGTCGCCGTAGCCGCCACCGCCCTCGTGGAAGCCGCTGATGTAGGTGGCACCTCGCACGCCGAGCGAGAACTTCCCGGCGCGCTCGACCTGCGGCTTGGGCGGGCTGGACACCTCGCCGTCGCGACGCACCCGGCCGCCGCCGCCGTCGCCGTCGTAGACCACCACCGGCGGCCCGTAGACGAACACCCCGTGGTACCAGTGGACGCCGTAGCCGGGTCGCCAGGGCGAGTACCAGTGAGACGGGCGGTGGTGGTTCACCCACGCGGCGTGGTGCGCGGAGGCGGAGGCGTGGTGGACGGCGGAGCGGTGCCTGGCGGCGGTGGCCTTCACGGCGGGAGCGTGGCGGGCCGCGCTCGCGTGCCGATCGGTTCGAGCCGGGTCGGCGTGGCCGCGGTAGTTGGCGGGCGCGTGGCGGTCGGCGGACTCGTGTCGCGACGACGAGCTGCGCCGCTCGGCCGACTCGCTGTTACCGGTGCTCCGCGACGCGGTGTTGACCCGGACCTCTTCCTTCCGGGTGGTGGCCGGGCGGCTGGACACCTCTGGCGAGCGGTCGGTGGCGGCGCGAGCGCCGTCGCGGGAGGTGCTCGTGCGGTTGGCCTCGGTGCTGGGGGCGGTGCCCCGGTCCGACTTCTGCTCGCCGCCCTTCTGGTCCGCGCCGCGCTGGTCGGAGCCCTTCTGGTCCGCCCCCTTGTTGCCACTGCCGCGCTTCTTGCTGCGCTTCTTCCCGGCGGCGTCGGCATCGCCCACCAGGGCAGACACGGCGGGGTCGACGGGCGCGACCGCCTCGACCTCGCCTGCAAAGACGTCGCCCACCAGGAGCGACAGCGTGAGGGGGACGAGCGAGGCGATCATGGCGTTCTCCGAGTTCCTGGGAGTGGTACGCGCGGGTCGGGACACTATTCGACCCCCTCGAGCCTACCCCCGCCCGAAGCCGGCGCGCAAGGCCACCAACTGCCGGGCATCGAGCAAGAATACCTCGGACCTGCCTCCCACGCGGGCGCGCACCGTGCCCGACGCCTCGTCGACCTGCCCCAGCGAGAGCGTCCAGGTGCTGCCGTCGCGCATCGTCACCGTGGCCACCGTGCCCGAAGGCAAGAAGGCGCCGTCGTCGGCCACCGCCCGGGCCCGCAGCGAGGCGAGGGTAGACACCGTATCGAGGGCAGCGCGCTGGTCGGCGTCGACGTTCTCCGGCTGGGTAACCACCCATGTGCCGGCGGCCTCGTCGTGCGCGAGGGTGACGGTGAGGCCGCCTTCCTCCCAGCTCATGGAGGCCACCGCGGCCCGGTCGAATGCGCCCATCGTGCGATCGCGCAGCGCCGAGACGGGCTGAGTGAGCAGGGTGAACACCTGTCCCGAGGTGCGGTACACGCTGTCGCGACCCGACACGCGCAGCAGCGTGGCCTTGTCGTCGCTGCGGCTGCCGAGCACGACCTCGTGGGTGGCGCCGGCCGTGTCGCGCAGGCTCACCGTCGCGACCGGCTGCTCGAAACCGCCGTCGTAACTGGCGTTGTGCAGTTCGCTGGCGCGGGCCTTCACCAGCACCCGCAACATCGACTCGATGCTCTCCGCGTCGGTGGGGAAGGCGGCGCCCTCGAGCCGGAAGGGGCCCGGCTCCTTGCCCGTAGACAGGCCCCGGGAAAAAGTGAGCACGTCGGAACCCCGGCTTACCGTGAACGCGGTGACGGCCTCGCGCTCCAGCGGGAGCACGGCGCGGTCTCGCCAGTCGGCGGCGCGACGCTCGTACCGTGCCCGCGATCCCACGTCGGCGCGGTACACGGCGTCCGAGCCGGGGAGCCGCACGAAGGAGGCTCCCGGCCCCGCTGTGTTGCCCACGAACACGGTGATCACCGGCTCCGCGCCGCCGGCCCACACGTCGGCGCGCAGCGCGTGCTGGTCGTCGACCCCGTAGGCCTCCAGGTTGCCCTCGTCGAGGCGCAGGTCCATGGGCACGCCCCGGCCCACCTGCTTGACGAAGTCGCCCACCAGGCGTTCGTCGGCCGGGTAGTCGAGGGGGGCCACGATGCGCCAGGGGTCGGCCGGCGTGCCCCGCTCGATGGTGAGCACGTTGACCTGGTCGCCGATCGTCAAGCGGGTGGCGGCCTCGGGGGCCACCACCGGCAGGCTGGGCAGGGCCTCCCCCGCCACCACCTCGTCGCGGAGATCAGCGGCGTTGAGCGCCCCGAGCAAGGCCGCCAGGCCGAGCATCACCTTGCTCTGGGCGGTGAGCATCACCGGGCCCCCCGGCGGCGCGCACGCAACTGCCGCGCACCGCCGTAGGCCAGCAGCAGCAAGGGGCCGGCGGCGAGGTTGAACACCCGCCACCCCGTGCGCTCGGCGGGCGTGGTTGGCGAGAGGTTCGCCACGGTGGCGGTCTTGCTGCGAATGCCCACGAGTGCCGTGTCCTGGACCAGCCAGTCGCAGACGTTGAGCATGAACGTGCTGTTGTTGGCCACCACGTCGGCGCTCCCCGCCACCAGGAGCCGCGTGGGGGCGCCCTCGACCACCAGCGCGGCGTCGGGGCCGATGCCGTCCTGGTCCTCGGGGACCTCCGGCTCGGGCTGCGGCACCGGGCGGGTCTCGTAGAAGCTGCGCCAGGCGCCGGTCAGCGCCACCGCCAGCGCGTGCGGCCCTCGCTTCTCGCTGGACAACATCGCCTCGAACTGCTGCGGGTCGAGGCTCTTCAGGCCCTGGATCGCCCCCGACGAGGTCGACGACCGCGCGAGCACTTCCGCGCGCACGTCGCCCGAGAGGTTGGGATCCACCACCACCGTGCTGGCGAAGGGGAACAGCATGCTCTCTAGGCCGGCCGTGAGCACGGAGTCGGGGGACAACGACGAACTGCGCACGATCAAGGGGAAGTTGATCTCGCGCGTGCCGGTCTTGTTGCCCACGCGCACCGGGAAGCGCATGGCGCCGTTCTCGACGCGGTCGATCACGATGTCGCGGCTCACCTTCACCCCGTAGTGCCCCACCAGCGGCTCGAGCCCGCTGGCCACCCGGGCGGTCCGCAGGGTCCGCATGTCGGGCCGGGTGCTGGTGATGAACGCCGCGACCGCGCCGCCCCGGACGAGGAACTGGTCCACCTGGTAGAGCGCCCGGTCCGGCAGGGTGCTCTGCGGCCCGATCACCAGGAGCGCGTCGACCTCCTCGGCGATGAGGCCGGCCCCCCCCAGTTCCAGCGGCACCAGGAACGCCTTCCGTCCCACGCCCTCCACCAGCGCGCGCATGGGGCCGTCCGGTTGGGAGAGGTCCGGCTCGCCGTGGCCGATGGTGTAGCCGATGACCGGCTTGTCCTCGGTTTTCTGCTGCAAGCGGTGGATAGCGGCCGCGAGGTCGTACTCCAGCGAGGCGAGGTTGGTGAGCGCGGGCAGCACCTCCGTCTTCTCGCCGTACACCAGCACCGCGCCCATCCACACGGTCCGCAATTCGGCCCGGTCCTGCTCGCGAACGGTGTACTGCAGCGGCGTGAGCCCGTACTTCTGGGCCTCGCTCACCAGCGCCTTGTCCTGCCCCGGGTCGACCACCGTGACCTGCATCTTCCCCGCCGAGTAGGCCTGTAGTTCCTCGAGCTTGTCGGTCACGAGCTGCTCGTGGTTGTTGTAGGGCGCTTCCAGCCCACCGGTGAAGTACACGCGCACCGACAGCGGCCGTTCCAGGCGGGCGGCGATGCCCTTGGAGGCCTCGTCGAGCGAGTGCAGCCGGGCGCGCGTGAGATCTACCCGGAAGAAGTGCTGGTTGACCCACGTGTTGGCAAGCACGAGGATCACCACGGTGAGGCACATCTGCAAGGTGGCGTTGTTCAGCAGGGCCCGGCGCGTCATGACAGGCGTCGCCGTTGCAAGGCGTAGACCGCGACGTGCAAGCCCAGGGCCGCCACGCTCGCGCAGTAGGCGACGTCGCGCAGGTCGATGACGCCGCGGGCCAGGTTGGAGAAGTGGGTGGTGAGCGCGAGGTACTGGGCCAGCGGCACGAGCGCGGTGGGCACCCGGTCGAGGAAGGAACCGAGGGCAAAGGGAAACAACGACGTGAGCAAGGCGGCGAGGAAGGCCACGATCTGTGACGACGTCAGCGCGCTGGCGGCGGTGCCGATGCCCGCGATGGCGCCGCCGAGCAGGAGCAGGCCGAGGTAGCCGCACGCCACCTCGCCGGGGTCGAGCCCCGACTCGTTCACCAGCCGGACCAGGGCGTTGGCGCCGCTGCCCACCTCGGGCACCCCGAGCACGGCCAGGGTGGCCGCGTAGGTCCAGGTGCACGCGATGCCCACGCCCACGAGTGCAACCGCCGCCAGCCACTTCCCCAGGACCAACTCCCCTTCCGTGATCGGGAAGGTCGACAACAACTCGATGCTGCCGGTGCGGTACTCCTCCGCGAACAGCCGCATGGTAATCGCCGGCACGAGCAGCACCAGGAACAGCGCGCTCCAGAAGAACACGCTCCGCAGCGACACCACGCCCGACGCGAACACGTCGTCGAACCAGAGGGCGAACCCGCCCACCAGGACCACGTAGATCGGGACGATCACGTAGGCGAGCGCCGAGTCGAAGTAAGCGCCCAGCTCACGGCGGGCGATGGCGAGGACGTTCCGCACGGGGGCGCGGAGGTATCAAGAAACGGGGCGGCGTGTGGCGACGGCCGGGGGTGTCAACCGGCGGCGGAGGGCACGATCTCCACCTGGTCGTACTTCGCCCACTTCTTCGCCTCGTCCCAGGGCGCGGCGTCGGTGACCCGCTGTTTGAGCGCCATGGTCGACGCCTCGAAGAAGCCCTCGATGGTGCGGAACATGAAGCTGTTGTCGATCCAACAGGCCCGCATGCAGCCCTCGCAACTACCCGCCTCCAGCAGCCGCTTTCGTTCGTACTCCGCCGACCGGAAGTAGTCCTCGAAGTCGTCGTCGAGGAAGTGTTTGTGCTGGTGCAAGGTGCGGTGGCAGATGGCAAACTGCCCGTTGGGCGACACGCTGAAGTACAGCCGCCCGGCGTCGCAACCCTCGGCCGGGAAACGCCCCGTCTTCAGGTACATGCGGCTGGCTTCCAGGTAGGGCGTGCTGTTGAGGATCGGCCAGCCTTCTTTCTTCATCGACAACAGGCGCTCGTAGGCGCGGTCGATGCGGTCCTGCACCACCTCGGGGGAGTCGGCGGTGTTGACCCCCATCTCCGGGCGGTAGCGCACGAAGCGTCCTTCCCAGTTGCGCACCCCGTCCTTGGGATCCGCCAGGAGCTCGATCGGCAAGAACGAGATGTGGAAGCCGATCTTGTCGGCGAACTCCACCATGCTCGGCAGCTCCTCCAGGTTGAGGTTGCTCACCACGCAGTTGATCGACGGCAGTCCCTTGGTGCCCTGCACGAGTTGCCCGATCGTCGTCATGGAGCGAACCGCGAGCTCCCAGCTCCCCTCGGCCTCGCAGATGTAGTCGAACCGCGCCGGGTAGAGGCTGTCGAGCGAGATCGAGAAGCTGTTCACCCCGTAGTCCACACACTTCCGCAGGCGCGCCTCTGACACGCCGATACCGTTGGTCAACACCCGGGTGTTGAGGCCCTCGTCGACGAAACACTTGGCCGCTTCTTCGAGGTAGTCGCAGGCGAAGGGCTCGCCCCCGCCGATCGACAACTGGACCACGCCCAGTCGCCGCATCTTCGCGGCCATCTGCTGGATCTCAGGGATCTCCAGCTCCTCCTTGCGGTTGCCGTAGCGCCAGATGCCGCACATCTTGCACGTGAGGTTGCAGCGGTGGGTGATGCCGTAGTGGGCATACACCGGGACTTTCCGGGTGAGAAAGCCCTGTGC
>CAYHRZ010000023.1:0-1922 GCA_964359125.1 uncultured Klebsiella sp.
TAGATCTCGGGGTCGTCGATGGGCATCGCCATCCGGATGCGCGGCAGGGCCTTCACCATGGCAACCGGGCCGCAGGCGAAGCCCAGGGCGTGCATCCGCCCCGGGTGTCGCAGGCTCTCGTAGAACGGACGGAAGCCAAAGCCGATGTCGTCGACGCTCCCGGCGGCCACCGTGAGGTAGCGTCGGGACGGCCAAGTGTGGCCGTCGACCTCCACCTCGCACTCCGCCGGTCGGCTGATGCGCTGGATCAGGGCACCGCCGACCAGGGCACTGAGCACGGCCCGGCCGAAGAGCAAGGCCGCGGTGAAGGGCGACGGCTCGTGGACCGCGTAGTGCTCCTCGAGGAAGTTGCTGAGGATGCCGTTGCCAAACAAGAAGCCGTACTCGGGCTTCTCCCCGCCTTCCACCTTGAGTATGGAGCGCTCGGCCAGCGGCAAGGGCTGCTCGGTGTGGTAGCGCAACAACAGGGCCGAGAGGATCTCCGCGGGGGAGCCCAGCACACCCAGGCCGCCGGCGATCGTGTTCATCGTGCCGCCGCGCAGGATCGCTACGGGAGGGAGAGGGTCGCCGCCGTACGCCTCGATGAACGCCGTGAGCACCACGTGGAGGGTGCCGTCGCCGCCGTTGACGGCCACGATGTCGACGCCGTCATCGCGGAACTGCCGGGCTTGTTCCACCAGTTCTGCACGGTCACGCGGCTGGGCCACCTTGCCCTTCTTGCCGAGCATGTACGACATCTGCCCGCTGAGCGCCGGGTCCTGGCGGTTCTGTCGCGAGCGCGGGTTGGAGACGACGGCGATGCCGGGCATGGCGCCGCCGTATCACCGTCCTGTCACGGAGTCCGGTCCCCGGGGGGGCCGGCTACTGCCCGTCTTCGCCGATGGCCTCGACGGGACAGTTCTCCATGGCCTCCTTGCACTGGGCCACCTCTTCCTCGTTCTCGGGCTGCTTGAAGCAAATGTCGTGGTCTTCCGCGTCGGACATGCGGAAGTTGTTCGGCGCGGCGTCGGAGCACACGCTGCACAAGATGCACTCTTTGTCGACGAAGAAGCCATACTTCTTGCCACCGACGGCAACAGTGCCACCGATGTTGTCTTCCCACTTGTTGGACCAGTCCGCCACGAGGAACTCCGCGATACGGGCGCGCGTAGCCCGTCTAGGCGGGCTCGCAAGCCCCCAACTCGGAGCCAGGATGGCCATCTTACAGGTTGCACGCATGGGGAACCCCGTGTTGCGGAAGATCGCGGAGCCGGTGAGCCCCGGACAGCTGCGCACGGAGGAGTTCCAGCGATTCTGCGACGACCTGCTGGAGTCGATGTACGAGCAGGACGGGGCGGGGCTGGCCGCTCCGCAAGTCCACGAGAGCGTGCGGGTGGTGGTGTTCGAGCTTGACGGCGACACCGGGCCGATTTTCCTGGTGAACCCCGTCGTGACCCCCGTGGGGACGGACACGGGACTGAGCTACGAGGGGTGCCTCTCCGTCCCCGAGATGCGGGCCCAGGTCAGGCGCTTCCTGCACGTGCACGTGCTCGCCCAACACCGCGACGGTTCGCCGGTGGAGTTCGAGGCCCACGGCTACGCGGCGCGGGTGGTCCAGCACGAGTGCGACCACCTCGACGGCGTGCTCTACGTGGACCGAGCCGAGCCGGGCTCGTTGTGCTTCTTGAAGGAGTTCCGCCGGTACGGCCCGCCGGTGCCGAACCCGCCGAGGGGCGACGAGGAAGGCGACGAGGAAGACGACGAGGAAGACGACGAGGAGTGAGTCCTGGGCGCGACGAATCGCGCAACCACGGCGGCGGGGGCGCCCACCCCCCGCAAACCGGAGGGCCGCCCACCCAGACCCCCGCCGCCAGCAGATGGAAGCGCATCACGCCGTACAGCGCGATGTGGTTGCCGATGAAGTTCGGCGTGTCTTTCGCCAC
>CAYHRZ010000023.1:1932-21803 GCA_964359125.1 uncultured Klebsiella sp.
CCCGGGGGCGGCGCGCCCCGGCCCCGGAACGCGGGGGCGCGCCACTCCTGGCGCGCGGCTAGTCGTCGCCACCCGGGGGCCGCCGGCCGCGGCGCGCGTCTCGCCCCTCGCGGCGCTCGTCGCGCATCGAGGCGAGTTGCTTCCACTGGTCTGGCGTCAGCACCTTCCTCAGTCCGAGGTGCAGCATCAGCCGGTTCTTCCGGAGGTCCGCCTCGGCCGCGGACTGGGTGTCGAAGGCCTTGAGGATGGACTTCTCGTCACTGGCCGGGTCCATCATCAGTCGCTCCAACTCCAGGCGGGCCTTCTCCTCGCGGGCCGAGATGTCGACCCGCGCGGTGCGGCTGTCGAAGTAGAGCTTCTCCACCGAGGTGCGCTGTGCCTCGTCGAGGGCCAGCTTGTCCGCGATCTCGGACCAGTGGCGCATCATCCGGTCGTCGTCGCCGGCCCGGCCCTCCGCCGGGGTTTCCTCGCCGGTGGGTGGCGGGGGCGGCGGCGAGCCCGCGACAGCGGTGCCAAGGGCAAACAGGATCGTGAGCATCAGAGTTCTCCATCGAGGTTGAGGGGGTCGGGCAGCATGCCGGTGTCGGCTCCGTAGGGGTCGAGCATCGCGAGCTGGGTGCCGACGAGGTCGTCGTCGGCCGGGCCCTCCGCGAGCAGGTCCAGGTCGTCGAGCACCTCGCCGAGCGCCTCGGCCACGGCGGCGTCGCGCACGGCCGGGGACGGGCCGCTGGGGGGGGCGGGGCGCAGGGGCAGCGACCAGAGCAGCAGCGAGGCGGTCAGGGCGAAGAAGCCCGCGTCGCGCAGGCGGCGCCCGCGGACGCGGCGCTCGAGTAGGTCCACCCCGGGGGGCGGCGGCGCGCGGTGCGGCGGCTGCGAGGCGCGCAGGGCCTCGGTGATCTTTTCATCCATCTCGTCCTCCAAGGTCGGACCGCAGCCGCCCGAGGGCGCGGTCGAGGTGGGTTTTCACGGTTTCCGTGGACAGGCCCATCGCCGCCGCGATTTCCGGGACGGTCAGGCCCTCTTCGTGGCGCAGGTTGAACGCTACCCGTTGTCGAGGAGGGAGCCTCGCGACGAGGGTCCGGACGCGGGCGGCGTCGAGGCCGCCCTCGGCGGGCGTGGTGGCGGCCGCGAGGTCGTCGTCACGCGCGGACAGGGGCAACAGCCGCGTCCACGCCCGCCAGCGCAGCGATCGTAGGCACTCCCGCACGACGATGGCGCGCAGCCAGGCCCCGGCTGGCCCGTCGCCCCGGAAGGCGTCGCGGTTCCGCCACGCGCGCAGCCAGGCCTCCTGCAGCGCGTCCGCGGCGTCGGCCTCGTTGCCCAGCATGCGCGCGCACAGTCCCATCAGCCGGTCGGCGTCCGCGACGATTGCCGCGTGCAGGGCCGCGTCCAGGGCGGCACGGGTGGCGGGGAGCGCGGTGGCCATCGTCATGCTCCTCCTATGACCCCCGGCGCGCGGCTCTGGGGGACGCTCGGTCGAGTCACGGCTTGTCAGCCCGGGGGGTGCCGGGGTAGCCGGGCAGATGGGCGCACAGTGGAAACACGCGGGTCGCATCGCACAGGGTGCGGCCAAGGGAGCTTTGTTCACGAAGCTCGCCAAGGAGATCATCGTCGCTGCCAAGAACGGCGACCCCAACCCCGACAGCAACGCTCGGCTACGGGCCGCCGTGGAGGCGGCCAAGAAGAACTCGATGCCGCGCGACACGATCGAGCGCTGCATCAAGAAGGGCGCCGGCTTGCTCGAGCCGGTGAACTACGACGTGGTGTTCTACGAGGGCTACGCCCCACACCAGGTACCGCTGATCGTGGAGTGCCTGACGGACAACAAGAACCGCACCGCGAGCGACGTGCGCGTGCTGTTCCGCAAGGGACAACTGGGCCCCAGCGTGATGTGGATGTTCGACCGGGTGGGGCTCATCGAGGCCACGCACCCCTCGGGGATGGACGCCGAGGAGGCCGCCATCGAAGCCGGCGCCCAGGACGTGGAGCCGGGGGAGGAGTCGACCACCTTCTACACCAACCCCACGGAACTCGCGGCGGTCAACGCCGCCCTCGGCACGATGGGGTGGGTGGCCAGCACGATGGAACTGGCCTACCGCTGCAAGACGCCGGTGGAGATGGCGGAGGGCGCCGAGAAAGACGAGGTCTACGCCTTCGTCGACGCCATCGACCAGAACGACGACGTGCACCGCGTGCACGTGGGCCTGAAGTAGGGCGCCGCTTCCCGCGAGCCCTCGGCTAGGCGATCGCCGCCACGCGACTGCGCAGGAAGCTCATCACCTGGGCGTCGGTGCGATCCGGGGCCCCCGGCAGCCGGACAAAACGCTGGGCCAGCCAATCGAAGCGGCCGAGCATCAGGAACAGCCACACCTGGAAGAAGTCGATCCCCGAGAACACGATGGCATCGTGCTTGCCGTACTCCGCGCGGTTCGCCTCGAACTCCACCGGGTACTCGGTGTAGTGCGTGCGGGGCTTGACGTGGTGCAGGATGTGGTATCCGTCGTTGAAACAGCGACGGTTGTACCGCACGTTGATGCAGGTGATGCTGTTGCGGTAGGGGTTGGCGGCGTCGGCCCCGTCGACAAACGCGTGCTGTCCCCAGTTGCCCGCCATCATCAGCGCCCGCACCGCCACCACCGGGATGACGAAGACCACCAGGGTGGCCGCGGTGTTCACGTACAACAACCCTGCCACCACCAGCCAGAAGGTGCCCTCGCCGATCGCGAGCCGCCGGAGGAGTTTCCCGTTGTTCTTGCGGTGATGGTAGCGGGCCAGCGCCGGGAGACCCCCCACCAGGAAGCGCCCGAAGTACGCGAGCCAGTGCGGTAGCCGGTCCCGCTGGTAGTGCATGGTCGACGAGAGGTCGTCGGCCAGGTTGTTCTCCGGGTGGTGCATGCCCATGTGGTGGGCGAAGTAGCTCTCGGGCGTCTGCCCGAAGAACGGGCCCACGATCCAGGGGATGACCAAGTTCAGCCTGCGATCCTTGAACAGCGCGCGGTGGCTGGTGCAGTGCAGCATCAGGATGAAGCGGTCGAGGAAGCCGAGCCCCCAGGCGGCCCAGTACAGCGGGGCCAGCCACCACAACCAGGCGCCCGAGAAGAACAGTGAGAGCGCCACCACTTGCCAGAGCAGGCACTGCGCGATCAGCGACACGAAGGGTACGTCGCGGGGGTCGTTGAGCAAGGAGGCCACGCGCATCGAGAGGCCCGACGCCGGGACGAAAGCAGGCTGGACGTCACCGGCGAGCATCGCGCGCACGTAGCACGTTGTTGTCGACGAATGTCAGTGAATCGGCGAGCCTCAGTGCCCCTCTTTCACCGCGTTTCGGTTCCACGATGGGACCTCGACCGTCACGTCGCTGTCGCCGGAGGGCACGCACTGACAGGCCAGCCGCGAGTTCACCTGCAAGGCGGGGGCGGTGTCGAGCATGTCGAGTTCGTCGTCGGTGGCCTCGTTCGCCGAGGGGAGGCCCTGCACCACGTACACGTGGCAGGTGGAGCAGGCGCACACCCCGCCGCACACGTGCTCGATGTCGATGCCGGCGTGCATCATGATGGAGAGCAGCGATCCCGCCTGTCCCTGCTCGTCGGGCAACTGCCCAGGGTCCACGCGGATCGGCTCGGGGTGGCCGACGACGGTGAGGGTGTATGGCTTCCGCGGCGGCGGCGGCGGCTCGCTGGTCATGTAGGGGTTCTTGGCCACTAGCGGAGCCCCAGTTGTTTGCCGACAGTGTCGGCATCGCGACCGGCGAGCGCCCGGGTGAGGTCGCGCTCGATGCGCCGCTGGGCGAAGGGCGCGCTGGCCGCGTCGAGGTCCTTGGACAGGTCGGCGATGCGCGCGCGGTCGGAGGTCTCCATGGCCGCCCGGAGCGCGCTGGCCACGACCCCGATGCGGTCCGCCTCGTCGTCGACCAGGAGCACCGCGTCGCTCGCCAGCGCCTTGTCGAGCGCGGCCAGGATGCCTTCCGCCTCGACCCGGGCCTCGATCAGCAGGCGCTCGTCGACGTCGGTCTCGGCGTGATCGATGGCATCTTCCAACATGCGCTCGATCTCGTCTTCACTGAGGCCGTAGCTGGGCTTCACCTCCACCTGGGCCTCGATGCCGGTGTGCTCCTCCCGCGCGCTGACCCGCAAGAGCCCGTCCGCGTCGACGAGGAAGTCGACCTTCACCCTCGGCACGCCCGCCGGCATGGGGGGCAGCCCCTTGAGCTCGAAGCGGGCCAGGGAGCGGTTGTCGCGGGCAAGTTCGCGGTCGCCCTGGACGACGTGCAGGTCCACCGCCGTCTGCCGGTCCACGTGGGTGGTGAAGGTGTGGCTGGCGTTGACCGGGATCGGCGAACAACGGACGATGAACTTCTCGGTCACGCCGCCCATGACTTCGAGGCCGAGCGACAGGGGGATCACGTCGAGTAGGAGGATGTCGTCGCCGAGCGACGAGCTACCGCTGAGCAGGTCGGCTTGCATCGCGGCGCCGAGGGCCACGACCTGGTCGGGGTCGAGGTCCGCGAAGGGCTCGCGGCCGAAGAGTTGCTCCACGTGCGCGCGAACCAGTGGCACCCGCGTCGAGCCCCCGACCATGACGACCGCGTCGATGTCGCCGGGGGACAGCCCTGCGTCGGACAGCGCGCGCCGGCACGACGCGGTGGTGCGCTCTACCGTGGGCAGCGCCACCGCCTCGAACTCGGCGCGCGTCACGGTCGCGGTGGCCTCGCCCAGGCGGAGCGTGGCCGAGTCGCCCAGGCTCAGGGCGTGCTTGACCTGGCGGGCCTGCAGCAAGAGGTGACGCTGGGTGCGGTCGTCGATGCGGGCGGGGTCCACGCCGAGCTTGCCCAGGACCAACCCGGCAAGGCCCCGGTCGAAGTCGTCACCGCCGAGGTGGGTGTCGCCGGCGGTGGAGAGCACCTGGAACACCCCGTCGTCCAGCCGGAGGATGGAGATGTCGAAGGTGCCACCGCCGAGGTCGTACACCGCGAAGGTGCCCGTGCCGCGCCGGTCGAGGCCGTAGGCGATAGCGGCCGCGGTGGGCTCGTTGAGCAGGCGCAGCACTTCCAGCCCGGCCAGGCGGGCGGCGTCCTTGGTGGCCTGCCGCTGGGCGTCGTCGAAGTAGGCGGGGACGGTGATCACCGCGCCGCCGGGCTCGCCGAAGAGGCACTCCACGGCCCGCGCCTTGAGCGCCCGGAGCACCTCGGCGCTCACCTCGACGGGCGTGACCGGCGCGTGACCCTCGACGAGGAAACGCACGAAGCGGTCCTCGGAAGCGTCCACGCGGTAGCGGAACGTGGCGGCGTCGGCCTGGCAGTCGGCGGGGGACCGCCCCATGAAGCGCTTCACGCTGGTGAAGGTGGTCGCCGCGTGCTGGAACACCTCGTCGCGGGCGGCTGCGCCCACCACCACGGTCCCCGCCCCGTACCGTACCGCCGAGGGCAACATCGCGCTGCCGTCTTCCCCCAGCAGGCACCGCGCCTTGCCGTCCATGACCACCGCCACCAGCGAGTTGGTGGTGCCGAGGTCGATCCCGATGTTGGCCATGTCCTACTCTCCGTGCGCCGGGCGCAAGAGCCCGTCGATGTACTTGAGCCGCGCGAGCCGCTCGTCGATGGTCGCGAGGTCGCCCTCCTGGGCTTCCCACCGGCTGAAAATGCCGTCGATTTCCGCCTCTAGTTCCGCTCGGCGCGCGGTGGCGAGCGCCGCGACCGAGCCGGGTTCCTCTTCGTCGCGCTCCCGCCACTCGAACATCTCGGCCAAGAAGGCCGGGTCCAGCTTCGGTCCGACTTCCGCCGGCATGGCGTTGCCGGTGGCCAGGTAGCGCGCGCGGCTCGTGGGATCCTTGAGCACCCGCCGGGCCTCGTTCACGGCCGCCGTCCACAACAGCGCCGCGCGGCGTTCGCCGTCGGGTCGCGATACGAACTTGTCGGGGTGAACCACCCTCGCCACCTTCAGGTAGCGAGACTCCACCTCGGTCGGCAGCAGGTGGTAGCGCCGGGGCAGGCCGAGGATGGCGAACGGGTCGGGCCGCGCCGGGGGCAACTGCAAGGCGCCGCAGCCCACGCACACCGGCCCGCCCACGGGTTCGTGGCAGGCGTGACAGGTCATGTCTAGACGGTGAACGACTCGCCGCAGGAGCAGCTGGTCTTGGCCATCGGGTTGGTGAACTCGAAGCCGGTCTTCATCAGTTCGCTCTTCCAGTCGACGATCGTGCCATTGAGGAACAGGTACGACTTGCGGTCGATGGCCACGCGGATCTTGCCCTCGTCGGGGCCGAACTCGAACACCTTGTCCTTCTCTTGCGGCTGCGGCGCGAAGTCGACGAAGTACGACAAGCCCGAGCACCCGCCGCCCCGCACGCCGATGCGGAACACGTGGTCCGGCGTCTGCCGCTTCATGGCCAGCTCGCGGATGCGGTTCCGGGCCCGCTCGGTCACCTCGATGGCCATGGATTACTCCGCGCCCTGCGCGGCCTGTCGCTTGGCCTCGCGCTTGGCCTTGAAGTCGGCGATGGCCGCCTTGATCGCGTCTTCGGCGAGCACGGAGCAGTGGATCTTGACTGGGGGGAGCTTGAGCTCCTCGGCGATCATCGCGTTGTTGATCGACATCGCGAACTCGACGCTCTGTCCCTTCACCATCTCGGTGACCAGCGACGACGAGGCGATGGCGCTGCCACAGCCGAAGGTCTTGAACTTGGCATCTTCGATGATGCCGTCGTCGCTGATCCTCAGTTGCAGCTTCATCACGTCGCCGCAGGCGGGGGCACCCACCAGGCCGGTGCCCACGTCTTCGGCGTTCTTGTCGAGCGAGCCCACGTTGCGCGGGTTCTCGTAGTGGTCGATGACCTTGGTGCTGTATGCCATGACTTCTCCTGTTCCTAGTGAGCGGTCCACTCGATGGACTTGATGTCGATGCCTTCTTTCACCATCTCGTAGAGCGGTGACATCTCGCGCAGCCAGCCCACCTTCTCGGTGACGAGCTTGATCGCGTAGTCGACCTCTTCCTCGGTGGTGAAGCGCCCGATGCCGAAGCGGATCGAGGTGTGAGCCAGCTCCACGTCGACCCCCATCGCGCGGAGCACGTAGGAGGGCTCCAGCGACGCCGAGGTGCAGGCAGAGCCCGACGACACCGCCAGGTCCTTGATCGCCATCATCATCGCCTCGCCCTCGCAGAAGGCGAAGCTCACGTTGAGGTTGCCGGGGAGGCGGCGCTCCCAGGACCCGTTGAGGTAGAGCTCGTCGAGGTTTTGCTGCAAGCCCGTCCACAGGCGGTCGCGGAGCGCCCGTACCCGCTCCATCTCGCCGCTTTGCAGCGCCGCTTGGGAAGCCGCGCAAGCCGCGCCGAGGCCCACGATCTGGTGAACCGCCGCCGTGCCCGAGCGCAGGCCGCGCTCCTGCCCCCCGCCGAAAATGGTGGGTTCGAGGCGGATGCGGGGGCGTCCCCGGCGCACGTACAGCGCCCCGATGCCCTTGGGCCCGTACATCTTGTGCGCGCTGATGCTCACGAGATCGACGTTCATCTTGGCCACGTCGAAGGGCATCTTGCCGATGCCCTGGACCGCGTCGGAGTGGAAGATCACGCCCCGCTCGCGGCAGATCGCGCCGATGGCTGCGATGTCGTTGACCGTGCCCACCTCGTTGTTGGCCCACATGATCGACACGATGGTGGTGTCGGGGCGGATGGCGGCGGCCACGGACTCGGGGGTGACGGAGCCATCCTTCTCGACGGGCAGGTAGGTGACCTCGAAGCCTTCTTTTTCCAGGGCATGGCAGCTGTCGAGGACCGCCTTGTGCTCGGTGGTCTGGGTGACGATGTGCTTGCCCTTCTGCTTGTAGAAGCGCGCTACGCCGAAGAGGGCGAGGTTGTCGGACTCGGTGGCGCCGGAGGTGAACACGATCTCCTTGGCATCGGCGCCGATGAGCGCGGCCACCTGTTCACGCGCCCGCTCCACGCCTTCCTGCGCCTGCCACCCGAAACTGTGGTTGCGCGAGCCGGCGTTCCCGAAAACCTGGGTGAGGTAGGGCAGCATCGCCTCGAGTACGACGGGATCCACCGGGGTGGTGGCGTGGTTGTCGAGGTAGATGGGGAGCTTCACGGACATGGTTCAACTTTCCGGTTGGACGGTGTGATCGCTGGGTTCGCGGACCGCCGCGACGAGCACGGGGGCGTCGGTCTCGGCGTGGTCGTCGACTTCGCAGCAGCCGCAGGCCGACTTCTCGGTTTTCGGCGCGCAGGTGCGGCAGCCGTGGAGGTAGTCGATGGCGGCGGAGAACTCCGCGTCGAGTTGCTGCAGGCGCGCGAGGTGTTCGCGCGTTTCTCTGCGCTTCTGGGCGTAGAACCCCTCGAGCGAGGCCATCATCTCGGGCGCCGACTGGGCGGAGCGCAGGCCGGTGAGGAACTCGCCGATCTCGGTGAGGGAGAAGCCGATCTCCTGGAGACGGCTGATCCAGTGGATCCGGAGCAGCGAGTCCTGGTCGTACAGCCGGAACCCGCCCTTGGTGCGGCCGATCGGCGTGAGCAGTCCCAGCTCCTCGTAGAAGTGCAGCGTGCGCTGCGTGCGCCCCGCGCGTTCGGCCAACTCGCCGATGCGCATGGTAGACGGGAGACTGGCGGACAGTGTTGGCATCAACCCTTACGCTAACGTGAGGGTTATAGTCGTGGCCCGGGGCCTCGTCAACCGCCGGGTCGACCGACCACGCCGGCGGTGACGCGGCCTACCGGAGCGGCGCCCTACTTCTGCGCCACGTCCCACTTCACCCGCGTCCAGGTCGCGGCCAGGGCGTCGTCGTCGGACACCACCACGCGGCGCTCCTTCTCGACCGCGTCGACGAACCAGACGAAGTCGAACATCCGGTCCTCGCGCCCTCGTTGCTCCGCGAAGTAGCGAATGAACTCGTTGGCGGGGAGGGTGCGGCGGCCGACCTTCTCCACCGTGGGGATGTCGAGCCCCGCCTTGCCCTCGGCAGGACGGTACGCCCGCCAGACCACCTCCGAGCAGACGATGGCGTGCTCGGTGGCGAAGTCGAAGTCGAAGTCGTAGGGCCGGCCGAGCATCTCGTAGGCCGCGGCCACCGCCTGCGCCTTCGCCAACTTGTCGAGGCGGGGGCGGACGGCGGCGAGGTAGTCGCCGGCCGCGTGGTCCATGGAGTTGACCACCACGCCCTCGCTGATGGCCTCGATCACCCGGGCCTCGTGGCCGTCGATGCCCTCCACGTGGCGCGCCCAGTGCACCGGGAAGCGCCGCGCCAGCCACTGCGAGTAGGTCGTGCCTGGACCGGCCTGGGCCACCACCCACTCGGCCACCGCCGGGTCGTTGTCGAAGTAGGCCGCCAGTTTCTCGGGGCTGCCGGTGTAGAGGATGGCGTGGGGCCAGAACCCTGGTAGCCCGACGTTGGAGAGGTACCAGTTCTTCCGGCTCACCATCACGTCGCCGGGTTCGAGGACCTTCTCCATCGCCTCCACCTGCTCGTGGGGGATGAGGTAGGTCCCGATGCGCCGGACGCGCGTGTCGCCCATCCACTCCGCGATGCCGGTCTGGGCTGGGAACCAGGCCCGCCGGAAGCCGCGCTTGAACAACTGCGCGTCGCCCGCCACGGTGTCGGCCGTCTTCTGGATGAAGCCGAGGTCGCGCAGCCGGCCGAGGCTGCGGTCGAGCATCCGCCACACCGGGGCGGCGCCCAGCCGCCGCGCCTCGTCGCGGGCACCCAACGCGCGGTCCAGCCACGCCGCGTAGGCCGCTCCCGCCTGGACGCGGGCCTGGTCGCGGGTGCCGAGGATCTCCGAGCGGAAGCTGGAGTAGGTGTTGGCCTGGTGTGCCACGACCTGGTTCGGGGCGTCGAGCGCGTGGCGGATGTTGTCGTTGTCGCCGACCAACCGGGCGAAGCGGTGCGCCTTCTCGACCAGCGCCGCTTCCGCCGCGAAGGAGATCAAGAAACTCTGGAGGTGACGTGGCCGGCCCAGGCGGGAGGGGTCGAACCGGTACCAGTCCTCGTGGAACTCGCGGATGTTGTCGAGGGCGAAGGCCTGGTCGTAGAGCGAGGACCAGGCGTCGAGGAGCGCCGCCTCCTGGTCCACCGACAACAAGCCGTCGGCGCCGGGTGACAGCGCGCCTGGCGTCTCGAGTCGGGCGAGCAGGGCGTCCATGGAGCGGTCGAGCTCGTCGAGGCGCTGGCGGTCGAGGGCGGCCGCCGCGTCGTAGTCCACGGCGTTCAACGCGGTGAGCGGGGAGGGCGTTTCGGTGTACCACACGCCCAGGCGCACCGCCCCAGCCAGCCCCACGAGCGAGAGGCCGACCATCGCGCGTGTCCGGAGCGCCTTCCCGGACTTGGTCTCCTCCCAGAGTTTGCCGTGCACGGCGTGCCCTACCAGCACCATCGTCAGGCTGAGCAATGCGTAGACCGCGAGCAGGCCCAGGGCATCCGGCACCCAGGGCATGCCCAGGTCGCTCATCCAGTAGCCGATGGCCATGCCCGCCACGGCCGGGACGCCCAACTCGCCGGTGAGGGTGAGGGCGGTCGCGAGGCGGTGCCGGGCGGTGTTCTGCATGCGGTCGCCGGTATCCGCGCGCAGCCCCGGCGGCCCTCCGGATACAGGCCGCGGCATGGCCACCGAGGCGCGGGCGCTAGACCGGTTCGACGCCCTGCTCGCGGGGGGCGCCGCCGTGGTGGCGACCCTGCTCCGCGCGTTCGCGGGGCGCGGCTTCGGGGTCGACGTGGCGGTGGGCAGCGACGCGCCGCTGTGGGGCCTGTCGGCGCTGGACTGGCAGGCGGGCAACCCGTTGGTGGTGCCGCCCCTGTTCCCCGCGCTGGCTGGCCTGGTCGGCTGGCTGGGTCCCGGCGTGGCCGACGGCGGGCGCTTGGTCAGCGTCGTCGCGGGCGGGACGGCGGCGGGCGTGGTGTACCTCGGCGTGCGCGCGGCCGGGTCCTCGCGGCTGGCTGGGGCCCTCGGGGCGGCCCTGGTGGCGGTCCACCCGGACCTCGTCGCCGAGTCGCTGATTTTCCAGCCCGAGGCCACGACGGCGGCGGTGCTCGGCGCCGTGGCGGCCACGGCCGTGGTGCACGCCCTGCGTCGCTCCCTGCTGAGCTTCGCGGCCTACACCGTGGCGGTTGCCCTGGCGGCGGGGGCCCGGGAGCACGGCCTGGCCCTGTTGTTGCCCGCCTTGCTCTTCTCGATCCTCGTGCCGCCCCGAGCGCGTCTCGGGGCCCTCTGGGCGCCGGTGGTGCTGGCCCTCTGCGTGGGCGGCACGCCGATCCTCGCCCGGTCGTCGCCCTGGGTGCTGCCCAGCCGGTGGCCCTGGGCCGACAAGGCGGCGGTGGTGGCCAGGGACCTCGACCTCTTGGATCGCGGCCTCCAACCCGCCTACCTCAACCGCGTGGTCGACAGCTACCCCGCGGGCGATCTCGTCGCGAGCGCGCGGGTGACCGACGAGTATCCCTGTGCGATCCTCCTCCCGGACGACGAGCGACCGGTCGCCCTCTTGAAACTGCACCTGCGCCGCGCGTGGGCCCTCGGTCACGACGTCCACGCCTGGCTCTTGGCCGGCCTGGTGGGGGGGATCGTGCTCGCGGCTCGACGTCGCCAGTGGCGCGTGGCGGCGGCCCTGCCGTCGTTGTTGGTGGTGGTGGTGCCCTCCTTCCTGGTGTGGTCGCAGCGGCGGCACGCGGTGGTCTTGTTGCCCGCCGCCTTCCTCGGCGTGGGGCTGGGCATCGACGTGATCGCGGCGTTGCTGGTTCCCGAGCGCGCGCGGCGCTGGGTGATGGGCGCCGTGGCTGGCGTTCTCGTGGTTTTCGTGGTGGTGACCGGGCGCGAGCCGCTCGACAACGCGCTGTCAGCCCTGGGCAAGCGCGCCGAGGAGCACGCGGCGCTGGCGGACCTCGGGACCGCCTTGCGGGCGGCGACCCCCCGGGGGTGGCTCGTCGAGGGCATCGGTCCTGACCGGATGGTCCACGAGGGCGGCGTGGTGCTGCTGTATGCCGAGCGAGCACCGGTCGCGACACACGGCGGATCGCCCAGCGGGCAGGGCGGGACCATCTACTTGCTCGACGAGGATCGCCCCGGGGGCGCGCTGACCGAGGTGGCGGCGGGGGCCGGGTACCGGGCGTGGATCGTGGCGGGCAGCGAGGCGCCGCGCAGGCGCGCGAAGTTCCTCGTCCCCCCGGCGAACAGCGGGGAGGTCGACGCCAGGACGCCCCGGTGCGGGGCCGTGAACTAGGGTCGCCGGGGCCGACCCCCGGTTCCGCGCGGGCTCCTAGGGCAGGCCGTCGAGGTCGGAACGTTCGGCGCTCACGATGCGCCAGTCCTCGCCCTCGCGGGCGAACGAGACCTCGAGGTGCCAGCCGTCAGCCTTCACTGGGAACACCTCCTTCCAGTCACGACTCCCCTCGGCGAGCAGGGCGTCGAAGCTCGCGTGGGCGCGTTCGCCGTCGATGTCCACGGCGACGTCGCCGGGCAGCACGGTGATCGGCCCCCGGCCCAGGAACTGGGCCGTCAGCAGCGCTCGCAACTCCGGCTTCCCGGCGTCGCCGGTGCGGTAGTTCTCCGAGACGTGAGCCAGGACGTCCCCCACGTCGCCACTCTCCGCCGCGTCGACGATGGCGTGGACGACCGCGCGGACCCGGTCCTCCTCCGTCGGCGCGGGCCAGGAGAGCCAGGCCCCGACCGCCAGGGCAGCGACGATGGCAACGGCAACCAGTCGCGACATGCCTACTTCCTCCAGTCGACGAAGCCGCGCGCCTCGGCGTCGGGTTGACAGGCGGGGCAGTAGTAGGCGTCGTGACCGTGGATGCCCACGGTCCGCACCTTCTCGCCACAGCGGCGGCAGGGGTCGCCCGCCTTGCCGCGCACGGCGAGGAAGTCGCGGACCTTCTCCGGCAAGGGCGGCGCGCGGGCAGCGATCGTGGTCACAGCGTCGGCGAGCACACTCACGATCGCCGCGTGCAGCGCGGACAGTTCCGCCGCCGTGAGCCGCGAAGTGGTGCGCTTGGGGTGGATCTTCGCCGCCCAGAGCACCTCGTCGGCGTAGGCGTTGCCCATCCCGTCCAGGGTGGTCTTGTCCATCAAGAACACCTTGACCTGCTCGCGTCGCTTCTGGGCCCGCTGCGACAAGGCTTCGAGGGTGAACCCGGGGGATAGCACGTCGATCCCGCCCTCTGCGAGTCCCGGCACGGGCGCGCCGGGGGCCGTCCACCATACCTTCCCCATCTGCACGTCGTCGCGGTAGCGGAGGCGGCGACCGTCGCGGAGGTGGAACGTGGCCGCTGTGTCCGCCGTGTCGCGACCGTCGACCTCGAAGCGCCCCGCGAGCATCGGGATCACCACCAGGTCGCGGTCGCCGCAGTGGAAGGCGACGGCGGCGCTGCGCCGGGACACGCCACGGATGGTGCCTCGCACCTCGGCCACCGAGCAGCGCAGCACCACCGGCTTCTTGCTGCTGACGTCGACGATCTCGGCGCCGGTGAGCAGTTCCCGCAGCCGGGGGACGACGTACTCGAGGTCGGGACGCTCGGGCACCCGCTAGCCTACCCGGCGATGGGGCTGGCGGCACCGGTCCGCGCGGCGTCTTGGGCAGCGGCATAGCGGGGCGGATGCTGCTCGCGGTCGTGCTCCTGTCGCTGGCCTCCCCCCAAGAGGACCCCCGCACCTACCAGCCGGCCGACCCCGGGTGGGCCGAATGGGTCGACGCCGCCGTGGCACGGAAGGATCGCGCCTGGGCGCGCCTCGCGGAGTTGTGCGACGGCGCCGGTCACCGGCTGGCCGGCAGCGAGGGGCAGGTGCGCGCCGAGCAGATCGTCAAGGCCTGGCTGGAGGCCGATGGGCACCCCACGCGGATGGAACCGGTGACCGTCCCCAACTGGAAGCGCGGCGAGGCCTCGCTCGTCCTGTCGGCGCCCTATGTGCAGGTGCTGCCGGTCCTCGCCCTGGGCGGGTCGGTGGCCACGCCGAGCAAGGGCATCGAGGCGGGCGTGGTTGTCGCCCACGCGGGGGCGCCTCTGGGACCGCACGCGCAGGGCAAGATCGTGCTGTTCAACCAGCCGATGGCCGAAGGCGTGCCGACGATCGACCGCTATGGCGACGGGGTGCAGGACCGGGCCTCCGGGGCTTCCCGCGCGGCCGCGCACGGGGCCGTCGCGGTGCTGGTGCGGTCGGTGACGACGCGCTCCCTGGGCACCGTGCACACCGGCGGGACCTGGTACGAGCCCGGGAAGCCGCACATTCCCGCCGCCTCGGTATCGGTGGAGACGGCGGAAATGCTGTCGCGACTGGTGGCGCGCGGAGAGGTCAGGGTGAAGCTGTCGATGAGCCCCCGCTACGAGGCCGACGCCCAGGCGTACAACGTGGTGGGCGAGGTGCTCGGCGGCGAACTGCCCAGTGAGATCGTGCTGATCGGCGCCCACTTGGACAGTTGGGACCTGGGCCAGGGCGCGCACGACGACGGTGCGGGCGTGGTCCACGTGGTGGAAGCGCTGCGGGCAATCCGGGCGCGGGGGGCACCGCGGCGAACCGTCCGGGCCGTGCTCTTCGCCAACGAGGAAAACGGGCTCCGGGGTGGCAAGGCCTACTTCGCCGCGCACGGGGCCGAGCAGCACGTCGCCGCCATCGAGAGCGACCTCGGCGGCGGGTCGCCCCGGGGCTGGGGTGCCTCCGGGGCGCCGGCGCAGCGCACGTGGATCAACCCGATCCTGGCCTCGAGCAGCATGTGGATTCGCGACGACGGCGGTGGGGCGGACATCTCGCCCCTGGTGGAGGCGGGGGTGCTCGGGGTGGGACTCATCCCCGACGACGAGCACTACTTCGACTTCCACCACACCTGGGCCGACACGGTCGACAAGGTGGATGCCACCGCGCTCGCCGAGGGGGTGGGCGCCCTGGCCGCGCTCACGTGGTCCCTGGCCAACGCGCCCGGCACGGCGCCACTGCCGGTGGGCCCAGGTCCCTAGTCGGGTGCCGAAGGCGACCCTCGCCCCCCGGCGGGGCGTGATGCGCGGTTCACGGCGTTCGCTGCATCAACTCCACCAGTTGGGTGAGCGCGGTGCTCCAGCCGTCGCGGAATCCCATCTGCTCGTGCTGCTTCACGGCCTCGGTCGTGGCGTGCTTGGCCACGGCGACGTACCTCGCGCCGTCGCGGTCGGTTTCCACCGTCCAGTACGCCGTGAGGAAGCCGCTACCGGTGGGACGGAAGCCAGCGGTGAGCGCGTCGGTGGTGACCAGCCGTCGCCCCGGGATCACTTGGAGCACGCAGCCGCGGTTGGGCATCACCTCGCCGCCGGGCCCGAACATGGTGCAGTTGTAGGCCCCGCCGGGCCGCAGGTCGATCTCGAACTCGGCTGCGCGCCACGGCCGCGGACAGAACCACTGCTCCAGCAGGGCAGGCGTCGTCCACGCGCGCCACACCTTGTCGGCCGGCACGGGCACCCACCGTTCGAGGACGAGGTCGAGTTCAGGGTCGATCACGAGTTCGGTCATGGGCAGGCATCCCCCGGGTTTGTGAGCAGGGCATCAAGCTGATCGAGGCGCACCTCCCAGCGGGCTCGCTGGGCGGCCAGCCAGGCCTCGGCCCGCGCGAGCGGTTCGGTGTGCAAGACGAAGGTGCGCACCCGGCCGCGTTTCTGCGATCCGACGAGGCCCGCGCGTTGCAAGACGCTGAGGTGCTGGAGTACGGTGGGTAGAGCGACACCCAGCGGCCGTGCCAACTCGCTCACCGAGGCAGGGCCCTGCCCCAGGCGGGCCACGCACGCGCGGCGCGATGGGTGCGCGAGCGCCTCGAACACGGAGTCAGTGGTGTCCACAACACTTAGTAATGTCGCTAAGCAATCGCGGGCAAGGAGCAACATCGAACGCTTGTTCAACATGAGCTTCGCCTCGGTGTACCCGCTGTACTTGTCGAAGGTGGAGAAGAAGGGGCGAACCCGCGCGGAGCTCGACGAGGTCATCCGCTGGCTCACTGGCTACGACGACGACGCGCTCGCGGGCCACCTGTCGTCGCGCACCAGCTTCCAGGATTTCTTCGCGGGCGCCACCCTCAACGGCAAGGCCCCGCTGATCACCGGCGTCGTGTGCGGCGTGCGGGTGGAGACCGTGGAGGACCCGCTGATGCAGAAGATCCGCTACCTCGACAAGCTGGTCGACGAGCTTGCCAAGGGCTGGGCCATGAACAAGGTGCTGCGGGCCTGAGCGACGGTTTCGGGCGAGGTCGTCAGCGTCGCCGTCGCTACGCCGGTCGGCGCACGACCCGCCGGATACCACGCGACAGCGCGAACCCGAGCACCGCGGCGCCGCCCACTTCCGCCGCGAGCACCCCGGGCTGTTTCGCGGGCGCGCTGGCCTCTGCGGGCGGGGTGGCCAGGTACTTGGCCCGGCGTTCCTCGGCATCGGCACGCGCTTTCAGCTGACGGCGGACCAGGCGATCCAGCACCTCGGCGCGAGCGGCGTCGGTGGCCTCCGGCGTGGCCAGGGCGGCGGTGATGGCCTCCTGGTGCAGGCCCCACACGCGGCGGATGGCGGTGGAAGCACGGCGGAACGACGTCTCCTGGAGCGCCCAGAAGGCCTCCATCTCGGCGTCGGAAACGCCGCTGCGCAGCGCCGCCTCGGGGTCGTCGTTCTTGTCGTCGAAGCTGACGCCCCACTTGCGGTAGCGCTTGTGGGTGATGGCCCGGGTGCTGGCATACATCGGCGCGCCGTCCGGGGCGCCCCGGTGGATCAGCGCTCGGGTCGCCGTCACGGCGAAGTCGCCCGCCGCCGAGGTGGGCAGGGTCGCGGCAAAGTCCGCGTCGTCGCCGGTGAGGGCGCCTGCCAGCCGCGCGTCGCCCGCGAGCAACTTCTTCTCCGCCAGTTGCTCGGAGATGGTGTGGTGGTTGGTGAGGATGCCGATGCCGATGCTGGCCAGCGAAGGCAGCTCGCCGAAGAAGCCGCCGCCGGTGCCCACGCTGATGCCCAGGCGCTGGAAGAAGGCGTCTTTGAAGAAGTCGTAGAGCCCCACCTGGACGGTGTGAATGGGGTTGCCGGTGTCTTCTAGGTAGTGGAAGCCCTGCCCGGCGTAGGCACTGGCGAGACCGGTCGCGCCGTCGAGCGCGGCGAGGGTGGCCAGGTCCAGGTGAGCTTGGGTCATCTCGGCGGCGAGGGTGACGATCGGACCCCCCGGCCACCCGGCGGCCACCGCGAAGCGCGGCGGGTCCGTCTGCAGGACCTCCGGATCTTCCGAGAACTCCAGCTGGTCGAGGCCGTAGTGGGCGTGGGCCTGCGACGACAGCGATCCCAACTTGCCCATGTTGAGGATGATCGGGTCGTCGGGGACGCCGTCCCGGGGCTTGCGGGCGGCGTCGTGGGCCAGGCGATCGCGGTTGCGGTAGTCGTCGTCCGGTCGGCGCGCCGAGACCGAGAGCAGGGCCAGTTGGCTGGTCTCGGGGTCGAAGCGGTCGAACCCGTACACGTCGTTGTCAGGGTTCAAGCAGAGCAGTTCTTTGAGGGCCCAGCGGTCGAAGTCGGCGGGGGTCGGGTAGCGGGCAGCCCAGGCCGCCGCGAGGTCGGGCGAGCCCCGGCCGTGGGCGTCGATCCTCGCCAGCAACACGTCGACCTGCTCGGCCGTGGCGGGGAGCACCTGCTGGTCCCCCACGGCCGCGCGCAGCGCTTCCTCGGTGAGTTCGGCGTGGACCTTCTCGCCGTAGGCGAGGGCCAGGGAAGCGGCGAGGACGAACATGGGACTACCCCCGGTAGGTGAATCGCGACGAGCCGACGAGGATCTCGTCGCCGTCGGCGAGTCGGTGCACGGTCACCGGCTTGCCGTTGACCTGGATTGGCGTGAGGAAGGAGCCTCGCCGCACCTCCCAGCCGCCGCCCGCCAGCGCGCGCACCTCGCCGGCGCTGAAAAACGGGAGCACCCCGGTGACGGGGATGGCCGAGGTGAAGGGCATCACCTTGCCGCTGAGGTCGAACCGCACGCCGTCGGTGCTCAACAGGTGCGGCGCCGCGGGCGTAGCGACCGCCTTCGCGGCGACGTCGGTAGGCTCGGCCTCCGGCGACAACGGTGGCATCTGGGCGTCGTCGCGGCGGGGAAAGTCTGGGACGGGCATGCCGGGCGAGGTGAGCTCGTCGCGGCCACCCCCCGCCGACGGGTCGGTGTACTCGGCCAGTTCCTCGGCCTCGTCGAGTTCGATGCGGATGCTGAACTTGCCGATCACCGCCACGTCGCCCGGGCCGAATGGCGACTCGGGCGCCGCCACGCCGTTGACTACCGTGCCGTTGGCGCTCCCGTTGTCGCGGATGTGCCAGCCGTCGCCGCGCCGCTCGATCACGGCGTGCTTCCGCGACACGCCCGCGTCGGGGAGCACGAGGTCGGCGGTGTCGGAACGACCGATCACCACCGCGTCGGTGACGATTCGGTAGAACCGGGTGGGGTTTCCGTCTGCCTCGATGAGAACGCGGGCCATGGAGCCTCCTGGCGTAGCGTCTATCCGTTCACAAACAGCATCTCGCGGTACTTCGGCAGGGTCCAACGGCTGTCCGCCACCACCCGCTCCGCTGCGTCGCAAGCGGCGCGCAGATCCGACAGCGCCGGTACCACGTGCGCGCACAGGTAGGCGGCCACCTGCGGCGCCCCGTTGTCCGGCATGGCCGCCGACACGTCGTCGAGCGCCTTGCGCGCGAGGAACACGCGGTCGGCCGCCTGCTCCACGGCCAGGAAGCGCTTCTCGGCGAGGGTTCCCGCGACGCCCTCGGTCGCGGCGAGCTCCGCGATGATCGACGGGACCACGTGCGTGTCGACGAGCTCGCGGAGCACGTCGGCCTCGATGTCGACCTTCTTGTTGTAGAGCTCCACCCGGACCTCGTAGCGGCTGTGCAACTCCTCGTGCGAGAGCACCCCGGTCCGCTTGAACAGCGCCGCTGCGGACTCCGACGACAGGGCCGCCAGGGCTGCCGGCGTGTTGCGAGCGTGGGGCAGGCCCCGGCGCTCGGCCTCCGCGACCCACTCCTGCGCGTAGCCGTTGCCGTCGAAGCGCACCGGCGACGACTCGGCGAGCGCCTTGCGCACGGCGGCCATCACGTTGCCCTTTTCCTGTTCGATCCACGTGGCCAACTGCTAGACGCCGTCGGCCACGGCGGCGTTGAGCGCCACGACCGGGAAGCTGATGCTGGAGGAGGAGCCAACCGCGCGGAACTCGAACTTGTTCCCGGTGAAGGCAAAGGGCGAGGTGCGGTTGCGGTCGGTGTTGTCCTGCGCCACCGAGGGGAGTCGGGAGACCCCTAGTTCGATCATCGCCTGGCCAGCGGGCAGGTTGGCGACCTCGCCCGAGACGATCCCGTTGACGATCTTGGTGAGGAAGTCGCCCAGGAACACCGAGATGATGGCCGGAGGAGCCTCGTTGGCCCCCAACCGGAAGTCGTTGCCGTGGCTGGCGATGCTGGCGCGCAGGACGGCGGCGTGCCGCTGCACCCCGAGCAGGGTGGCCGCCAGGAAAGCAAGGAAACGCAGGTTGTCCTGTGGGGCCTGACCGGGCTCCAGGAGGTTTTCGCCTCCCGGGACCTGCATCGACCAGTTCACGTGTTTCCCACTACCGTTCACCCCGGCGAAGGGTTTCTCGTGGAGCAGCATCGCGAGGCCGTGCCGGTCGGCCACGCGGCGCATCACCTGCATCACCAACTGGTTGTGGTCCGCCGCCACGTTGGCCTCGGTGAACACGGGGGCGATCTCGAACTGCGACGGTGCGACCTCGTTGTGCCGGGTCTTGGCCCAGACGCCGAGCCGGTAGAGCTCCAGCTCCACCTCCTCCATGAACGCGAGCACCCGGGGCGGGATGGAACCGAAGTAGTGGTCCTCGAGGCTCTGCCCCTTCGGCGCGGGCGCACCGAGCACGGTGCGGCGCGCCAGCCAGAGATCCTCGGCTTCTTTGTCTG
>CAYHRZ010000024.1:0-12497 GCA_964359125.1 uncultured Klebsiella sp.
GGTCGCGGGCGCTGGGTTTACGGCGCGCTGGCCGCGGCCGGCGGCGTGGCCGTGGCGGTGGCCGGCTTCCTCGAAACCGAGTCACCCGCGAAGGGGCCGAACGTCGTCTACATCCTGGTCGACACCCTCCGTCGCGACGCGACCAGCGGCTACAGCGCCGAGCCGATGGCGCAGACGGTGGCGCAGTTGGCAGCCGGCGGCGTCAGCTTCGACGACGCGGTGACGGTGATCCCCAAGACCACGCAGTCGGTGGCCGCCCAGCAGACGGGCAAGTACCCGACGAGAAACGGCGTCCGCGTGCTCAAGGACCGGCTGTCGAGCAAGAACCGGACCCTCGCCGAGGTGTTGCGCGGCAAGGGCTACGCCACCGCCGCCTTCGTCCACAATGGCTGGGGCATGCGCGGTCGCGGTTTCGACCAGGGTTTCCAGCAGTTCTGGAGCTGGTTCGAGCTGGAGCGCCCCTACGGGCCCTTCCGGTACGGGGGGCTGCTCACCGCGCTCGACGCCGCCACGATGCGTCGCATCACGCCTTTCGACGGCAACCCCCACGCGGAGACCTCCACGACGATCGCGATCGACTGGATGGCGAATCAGGATGGGCCGTTCTACGCCTACATTCACTATTTCGATCCCCACTGGCCCTACGCGCCGCCGGGCGTCGACAGCGCCTGCATGGTCAACGACATCGCCGACACCGAGATCACCCGCGGCCAGATGATGTTCCAGAACAAGCTACCGGAGGCGGAGAACGCCCGGGCTCGGGAACTGTACCGGGAGGAGGTGGGCTACACCGAGCAACAGGTGCAGCGCGTCTTCGACTGGCTGCGCGAATCGGGGTTGGAAGACGACACGCTGGTGGTGTTCACGGCCGACCACGGTCACCACCTCGGCGACCACGGCTACTACTACCACCACGGCGAGTTCCTCTACGAGCCCGGCGTGCAGATCCCGCTGGTGATGCGCTGGCCCGGCGAGATCGAGGCCGGCTCCCGGGTGGCCCAGCAGGTGCGCAGCATCGACATCATGCCCACCGTGCTCGGTCTGCTCGGCATCAAGCATAAGGGGATGGACGGCGTCAATGCCCTCGAGGTGACCCCGCCGTTGGCGATTCTCGAGACGGACATCTCCTACTTCAAGGAGAACACCCGCCGGTACGTGAAGGGGGTCACGGGCAAGGTCCGCGGCGTGCGGACGAGCGACTGGAAGCTGGTGTACAGCCCGCGGAAGGGCGAGGGCAAGTGGGAGCTGTTCGACTTGCGGGTGGATCGGGACGAGGCGCGGGACCTCGTGGCGGCCGGCGCCGCGCCCGCCGAGGTGATGCTGCCGTTGATGGCGGCCCTGGGCGACAGCCTCCCCAAGAGGGAACGGGAAGCGCTGGCCAAGCTCGGCAACCACTTCGATCGCATGCCCACGGGGGCCGCTGCCGCCGAGGGGAGCGTGGAGGCCACCGACACCGACCCCATGTCGGAGACGGACCGCGCGATGCTCAGGAGCCTCGGGTACGTGGAGTAGGGGTCAGTAGCACACCAACGCGCCCCACTCGGACTCGTTGTTGTCCTCGTGGCACTCGTCGACCATCGACAGCGTGATGTTGTCGCCCCCGTCCACCATGGCGATCACGTCGTACAGCGGGGATGGCACGCCGCTCAGGCGAATCTCGAGGGCGTCGGTCTTCGTGCCCTGCGCCACCGTGCCCGTCCAGCGCTCGGTGCCGAGCAACACCAGGCCGCTGTCGGTGTCGCCCCAGATCTCCAGGTCGAAGTCGTCATCCACGTCGTTGTAGCCCTGGTTGGCCACCGAAACCCACACCCACACCACGCCGTCGTCGCACTCGACGTCGCACACGTCGACCACCTCGGCGAAGAGGTCCGGGCCGGAGTAGCCCTCGCCCGGGGTGAGGTCGCCGGAACGGTAGTTGTTGTAGGTGAGCCAGTTCGTCTCCTCGTACTGGGGGATGGAACCGTCGTCTTCCACGTTGGTGATCGAGTAGCCGTGCTGGTTCCAGATGCGCCGACCCGGCCGCCAGCTTGCGTCCGCGTCGCCGTACACCGTCACCCCGGTGTACGAACCCCAGGATCCCGGCGTGTGGCACACCGCGATGTCGGCCGAGCCGTCGCCGGTGATGTCGGCGATGGTCGGGTACTCCAACCAGGTGTTGTTGGAGTGGTAGGTTTCCTGCATCTTCACGTCGCCGTCGGCGCCGTCGAAGACCCAGACCCAGTGTTCGTCGTCGTACACGACGTCGGCCACGCCGTCGCCCTCGAAGTCGAACACGGAACTGCCGGTGTTGCCCGAGGAGGGATCGGTGGTGCCGGTGTACTGCCAGAGCACGTCGCAGTCGCTCTCGAACACGGTGTAGGTGCTGTTGGCCGCGACGCCGATCTCCGCCTCGCCGTCGCCGTCGAAGTCGGCGATCGTGGGCGGGCCGCCGTAGCTCCCGCTGGCCGAGGGGATCGCGGCGCTGCACAGCACCGTGCCGTCGTCGTCGATCACCCTCAGGCTCGCGTCGCCGGTGACGGCGATCTCGCCGTAGTTGTCGCTGTCGAAGTTACCCACCGCGGGGTAGCCGTCGGCCCCGCCGGTGCTCCAGATCGTGTTGCCGTCGATGTCGTAGATGGCGTTGCCGGCGATCACCTCGAGTTCGCCGTCCTGGTCGATGTCGCCGGTGACCCCGGCGGAGCCCACGTTCGAGGAGGACCCCCAGCCGCTCGAGCCCTGGCCGATGACGCTCCCGGTGTTGTCGAGGACGCAGTTGCCGATGATCACCTCGGGGTCGCCGTCGGCGTCGAGGTCGTGGATGGACGGCGCGTCGGACGTGCCGTCCATGTGCCCGCTGCAGCCCGAGCTGGACCACACGTCGTTGCCCTCGTTGTCGAACACCTCGACGCCGCTGCTGGTGGCCGCGATCACCTCGACGCGGCCGTCACCGTCGAGGTCCCCGCAGGCCGCGCCGCCGGTGATCTGGATACCGCCGCTGCCGGCGGTGCCCCACAACTCCGCCCCGTCCGAGCCGGAGAGCGCGCGGAGCACGCCGGGAGAGTAGGTGATGATCACCACGTCGGCGACGTCGTTCTCGTCGATGTCGCCGTCGCCGTCGTCGTCGGTGAGCGGGCAGACGATGGGCTGCATCATGCAACTGCTCGAGCTGCCGTTGTAGGAGAAGGACTGCGTGTCCCAGATGACCACCGGCGTGAAGGTGCCCGGCGCGGGCGCCTCCTCGAAACATTCCTCCACCTGGGGCACCGTGCTGCCCGCGAAGAACTGCGAGGCGCACTGCTCGTCGTCGGGGATCTCGCCGCCGCCGCTGTCGGTGTCTTCGGCGGTGTCGTCGGTGTCGACGGGGGGCTCCCAGCCGTCGCCGGTGTCGAAGTTGCCCTTGTTTTCGTCGTCACCGCCGAGGCTGTTGTCGATGCCGCAGGCGAGGAGGAGGAGGAGGGGAAGGTGGCGCATGGCGAGGACTCCGGGCAAGGGCGGAGTGTATACGTGGGCGCCCCTGCCCGTGTGACGGATGCGTCAGGATCCGCCTGTCAGCGGTGCGAGAAGAACTGGCGGAGCCTCGCGGCCGGTTCGCTGGTGGCCTCGGGCGCCCACTCCGGGGGGAAGTAGGCCTGGTAGGCATGCTGCTGGAAGCGTCGGCACACCAGTACGACCGCGCCGCGGTCGGTTGGCCCCCGGACCACGCGCCCGGCGGCTTGCACCACGCGGGTGAGCCCCGGGTGGATGCTCGCCAGCCCGAAACCATCGGTGAAGCGGCGCTCGTACCAGTCGGTGAGCAGGCTGAGCTCCGGGCTGGGCGGCGGCAGGGCGGGGCCGACCACGATCGCGGCGTCGAGGGCGCCCGGCGGCAGGTCGATCGACTCCCCCAGCGCGCCGCCGAGCACCGCGCACAACGCCTTCCGCCGGGTCGCCAGGCCCGCCGCCAGGGCGCCCCGGGCGCCCGCGTCCATGCCGCGGGTCTGCACCAGCCGTTCGCGGTCGGACAACGACATCGCGGAGAGGAACTCCTCCATCTGCTCGAAACTACCGAAGAAGCAGGCGACATTGCCCGGGACGCTGTCGGCGCAGGCGTCGACCAGCGCCGCGATGCGCGTCCGCTCGGTGGGCCGGTCGCGCAGCGCGGTGGACACGCCCCGGGCGACGATCACCAGCCTGTTCGCCGTCGGGAATCCCGACGGCAGGCGCAGCGCTTGGAACCGCGCCTCGGCGACCCCGCACCGGGCGCGCCAGAACCACGCCGGCTCCAGCGTGGCCGACGTGGCGAGCACCGCGCGGACAGCGGCAAACCGGCCCTCCAGCAGGAACGATGGGTCGCGACAGACGAGGGACAAGCCGTCGCCCGAACGCACCACGACCACCTCTTCGCCGTCGCGGTCGGCGTACTCGGCGAACCGCTGCACCGCCCGCGCGAGCCGGAACCAGGCGCTCTCCGCCGCCGGTCGCGAAGGGGCCGGGCCCGCCGCGACCCATTGCAGGTGCGCCACGGCGAGGGCGTCGACGGATTCCAGAGCGGTCTCCCAGTCGGGTGCGCCCTGGGCCAGGCCATCGCGCAGCGCCTTGACGACGCGCCGGAATGGCGCACCCGGAGGACCGGGCAGCTCGGCGTCGACCTCGTCGAGCAGGGCGTCGTCGAGCCGCGCTGACGCCCACCCGCGGGCTCGGTCGGGGAGTTGGTGCGCCTCGTCGACCACGACCGCCCAGCTCCGCGGGGCTCCGGGCGCGAAGAGCGGCCGCAGGAACACCTCGGGGTCGAACACGTAGTTGAGGTCGCCCACGACGAGGTCCGCGAGTTGGCTGGCGAAGGCCACGGCGAGGGCCCAGGGGCAGGCGCCCTGGCGCCCCGCCTCGGCGCGGAGTAGCTCCCGGCCCACCACGCCCGCTTCCGCCAGCGCCGCGAGATCCGCCAGTTCGGCCGAGGCGTCGCAGTCGCCGGCGGCGCACGCCGGGCACAGGTCGGCCCGCGACTCCAGAGTGACCATCCTCAGCGGGATACCAAGTTCAGACGCTGTTTTTTCGACGATCCAACGCTGCGTGTTTCGGGCGGTGGCCCAGAACACGCCCAGGTCCTGCGTGAAGGCCGCGCGCAGCGTGCCCACCAGCACCGGCGCGGTCTTGCCGAGGCCGGTGGGCGCCTCGATGGCCACCACGCTCTCGGTGTGGACGCCACGGTTGCTCGCGTCGAGGATCGCCGCCTGGCCTGATCGCAGCCCGTCGTACGGAAACGGTACCGGGCGGGCCCGTCGCGCCTGGCACCAGGCCAACCACGCCTCGCGGTGGCGCACGCGGGCGCCGAGCCACGCGCGGAGCCAGGGCGCGAAGGCGGGATCCAGGGGTACCGGGACGACCCGCTGGCTCCCGTCGACCAGCGACACGAGGCGCAGGTGGGCGCGGGGCCCGGGCAGCTTGGCGGCGTGGGCCACGTGCAGGTACGCCTGGACTTGGCGCGTCCACGCGGTGGGCAGCAGCACCTCGCCGAGTGCCTCCTCACCCAGCGCCACGCTCTTGATCTCCTCGATGACCGTGTAGCCGTCGAGGTCGTCGACGAGGCCGTCGACGCGCGCGTGGAGCACGCAGTGCCAGCCCTCGACCAGTTCCACGTGCCGCCAGCTCACCTCCTCCTCTGCACGGTGAACCGCCTGTCCCGCCCGCGCCCGTGCTCGCGGCGACAGGGCGATGGCCCCGCCGTGGCCCGTCCGCCCGCCCAGGTCCCGCGCGGACAGCTCGACGGTCCGCTCCTCATCCGACCAGCGCAGCACGCTGCCTGTTATGACGGGCGGCTTGTAGAGGCCGCTATGGACGCGTGGACATCGCTCACCAGCCGCATCGCCGAGCTCGACGCCCTCGGCGGCGCCAACGCGGTGCTGGAGTGGGACCAGCAGACCTACATGCCGCCCAAGGCCGCCACCGCGCGGGGTGAACAGCTCGCGCTGCTCCAACGGCTGTACCACGAGCGCTTCACCGGCCCGGAGATCGGGGAATGGCTCGGTGCGCTCGAGTCGGCGGACCTCGACGCCACCAGCGCGGCCGCCGTCCGGAACTTCCGGCGGCGGTACACCCGCGCGGTGTGCCTGCCCAGCCGCCTGGTGGAGGACCTGGCCAAGGCCCGGAACGACGGCTTCCACGCCTGGGTGCGCGCCCGGGAGGCCGACGACTTCAGCGGATTCGCGGCGCCGTTGCAACTCATCCTGGACCTGAGCCGCGAGCAGGCAGCGCTGCTGTCGCGACCGGAACACAGCCACCCCTACGACGCGTTGTTGGAGGACTACGACCCCGGCAGTTCGGTGGCGGAGTTGCGGCCGATGTTCGACCGGCTCGCGAAGGAACTCGGCACGTTCCTCGCCGCAGTCGGTGGTCGACCGCACCCCGCGAGCTTCGAGCGCCGCCTCGACATCGACGGCCAGACGCGACTGTCCCAGCGGGTGCTTCGGGACCTCGGCTACGACACCGAGGGCGGGCGCCTGGACCTCGCCGCGCACCCGTTCTCCACGGGGCTCGGGGTGGGCGACGTGCGCCTGACCACCCGGTACTTCGAAGACAACGTGCTCAGCGGCCTCGGCAGCACCATCCACGAGTGCGGCCACGGCCTCTACGAGCAGGGGTTGCCGCACCGCCTCGCGGGCACGGGGATCAACAGCGCGGCGAGCTACGGCCTGCACGAGTCGCAGTCGCGGTTCTGGGAGAACTTCGTGGGGCGTTCCCTGCCGTTCTTCCGGTACCTGGTGCCGCGGATGCAGGCGATCTGGCCGGACCTCGACGTGACGCCGGAGCTGCTCTACGGCGCCGCCAACCGGGTGGAGCGGTCCCTGGTACGCGTGGAGGCCGACGAGGCCACCTACAACCTGCACATCATCGTGCGCTTCGGCCTCGAAGTCGACATCTTCTCCAACCGCCTGCAGGCGGCAGACTTGCCCGAGGCGTGGACGGAGTCCTACCGGCAAGTGGTGGGCGTGGTGCCACCATCACCCCGCTCGGGCGTGTTGCAGGACGTGCACTGGTCGAGCGGGCTTCTGGGCTACTTTCCTAGCTATACCCTTGGTAACCTCTACGCGGCGAGCTTTGCCCAGTGCATGCTCCGCGACATCCCGGGCTTCTGGGAACTGGTGGAACGCGGCCAGTTCGCGCCCATCCTCGGCTGGCTCCGCACCCGGGTCCACGACAAGGGTCACGTCGCCGACGCGCCGGTCATCGTCCGCGAGATCATCGGGGACCGGGACCCGGTGGCCGACCTTGTCGAGCACCTCTGGTCGCGACACGGTGTGCTTTACGGCGTGAGGTAGTTTTTGTCGTTCGACCGTGAAGCCGCCGGCGCGGTGCTGGGCGCGGGATAAGCGCCCGTCCATGGCAGGAGTCGCCATGTTTGCGTTCGGGATGCCCGGGACCACCGAGTGGGTGGTCATCCTCGTGATCGTCCTCATCTTCTTCGGCGCGGGCAAGTTGCCCGACGTTTTCCGGCAGGCCGGGAAGGGCATCAAGGCCTTCAAGGACGCCTCGGAGTGCAAGGACGAGGACGCGGAGGAGGCGCCCAAGAAAGACACTAAGAAGCAGATCGCCGCCCCGGACGACCTCGACGACGAACCCGAGGGCCAGAAGCAGGCGTCGTCGTCGAAGCGGGCCGAGGGGGAGTAGGCTCGCTACTCGGACAGCAGCAGGTTCACGTCGGCACGCAGGTCCGGCGACACTAGGCCGCTGTCGCGCATCGCCACCAGGTCCTGGCGCATCAGCGTCCTGAGGATCTGTCGCGCCAGCGGGGTGGGCGTGCAGGGGTTGAAGGCCAGCGACTTGCGCACCCGGTAGTTCTGCGACCAGCGGGGGTGGGTGGCCACCGCCTCCAGGACCTCGGGGGCAGTGGGGCGCATCGCGGCCACTTTCACCACGTCCGTCTCCACGACGCGCGGGTTGTGCAAGAGGGCGTGGATCACGCGTGGGTCGCGGTCGTGGAGCAGGCGATCGATGACCAGGCGGTCGCGCGTCTTGGCGGCGCTCGTGCGTTCGCCGGCCGTCCGGTCCACGTGGGGGTTGTCGACCGGGCGCTTGGCCATGGGGGAGCGCCGGTTGCCGAGGAAGCGAGCCGCCACGGTACGGTACCCGGCGTCGCGCGCGGCCACGTACAACTCCGACAGGCGGTGGTAGTCGATCTCGGCGACGACGGATGGGTTCACCGCCAACTCCGCCACCATCCAGCGGGCGTCGTCCTCCCCGGCCCGGGCGCGCTGGTCGAGGCGCTGGAGTGCGGCGATCAGCGAGGCGTCGTCGAGGTTGTCGAGGCCCTCGCGGAGCACCGTGCGCCGCAGGGCCCGGTCCGACACGGCCTTGAACCGCCGCACCCACGGGTCGACGAGCGGGTCCACGGAAGCGGGATCCTCGCGGTAGGCGGCGAGGGTCTCCAACACCGCCGGGTGGGCTCGCGACATTGACCCCCAGCTAACTGTCGAGGGCGATAGGGGGCCGGGCATGTTGCTGGTGCCTGCGCTCGTGATGCTCGCTGCCTGCGCCCCCGAGAACCCCCAGGCCGCGTCCGACTGCGGCTGGGTGCTCGGGAGCGGTGCCAAGAAGGACTGCATGGCACAGGTGGCGATCAACACCTTCCGGACGGATCCCATCAAGGGCATCGCGTTCACCGAGGAAGAAATCACCGACACGCTCCAGCGCGATTTCGTGTACCTCCAGGTCACGATGCAGGTCGACGCGAGCACCAACAAGTACTGCGACCGGATCGTCGACGCGGTGTTCAAGGAGCGCTGCACCACCCGCGTGCAGAGGCCGCACCTGAACCGCGCCGAGGGGGGCGGGCCCCGGAACTGACGTTCGCGCTCGGTCGATTCGGAAAGCCCCCCCCGCCAAGCCCTCACCGCAAGAGATGGAGGAGACGCTTATGTTGCCGGTTGATAGCGGGGTCGGGGGGGACCGGATCCGAAATCTGCTAGGAGTCTAGGCGGTCCACGAACCACCCGCAAGAAAAACCGGTGCCACGGGCGGGTTCAGCGCTCGCGCCTCGTCGGCAACAGCGCGTCGACGCGCGCCTCGAGGGTCCGCAGGGAGTAGGGCTTGCGAATCACCGGGATGCCCTGCGGGTTGTCGCGCAGGATGTCGCGGCCGTGACCGCTGGTGAGGACCACCCGGCACTCCGGTTGTTTCGTCGCGAGGCGCTCGAGCAGGCCACGAGCGGTGGAACGCCCGACGAGCCAGTCAATGACGGCGACATCGAAGGGGCCCAAGGTGTCGATGGCGTGCTCCGCCTCGGCCACCGTCGTAACCGCGACGGTGGTCCAGGCTTTGGACGACAAGTACTCGGAAGCAAGTTCCGCGATCTCCAACTCGTCGTCGACGAGCAGCAGCTTTCGCACGACCGGAGTCTACCACCCCTCGTCGTCGGTGCGGGCGCACAACTCTCTTGTTCCGGCGGTGAGCAGGTCCTGCAGGGTGACGTCGGTCGACTCGGGCACGAGCCAACCCTCGGCGTTGGACAAGCCGTAGGGCGCACCCACGTCGTTCTCGGCGCCGAGCCCGGTCCACGCCGCTCCGGGGTTCAGCCGGACCGCTACGCCCGCCTGGTGGAGCAGTTCGTAGAGGCCGAAGACGTGGGGGTGGTCCGCCAATCCCACCAGGACGTGATCCTCCTCCGTGCCGACAACGACGGTGGGTACGGGGCGCACCCGGGCCATCTCGGCAACCAACCGCGCGGCGTCGCGCTCGCCCCAGAAGTCGTCGGCCTCCTCAAGCGTGTCGTAGTCCCCCGCCGGGAGGCCCTCCGCGTCGACCATGCCCCGCAGGCGGGGCGACAGCGCGCGCTTGCTGGTCGCGGGATCGAGGCTGCCGCCCACCGTGTTCTCCGTGGCCCCACAGAGTTGGTCCTCGTCGACGTCGACGCACACCTCGCCCTCCGCGCTCAGTGCCGCCTGCTCGGTTGTGAAGGGGCAGTCGATGCCGTCCGCGCCCGCGGTGCAGGTGCCCGTGGCGTAGCTCAGCCCCAGGCCCCCGTGCTCCACGTTGACGAACTGCGGGCCGGCCGGGGTCTCGAAGGTGGCTAGCCCCACCACCCCGGGCAGGGACAAGGACTCGTCCGCGAGCGTGGCCACGGCGAGGTTGCCGCCGTTGCTGTGGCCGGCGAGCACGAGGCGATCCGTGCGCGTGCCGGGCGCGAGGTCGAGCACGCTGCGCCCGGTCGCGTCGGCGGCCCGGCCCGCGAGGAAGGCCACGCCGGTGGCCACGGCGGCCCGGGCGAGGGGGCCGCGGTGGTCGTCGACACCGTCGCCCCATGCCGGGCCGGCGAGGTCCAGGTGCAGCGACACCACGCCCTCGGCGTTGTTGACCATCGGCGTGCCCTGCCGAACGGGGAGCACGTAGGGGTCGAAGCCGCCCGGGATGACCACGGCGGCGGGCCAGCTCCCGTCGGCTTCGGCTGGCCACCGGAGTTCGGCGTCGAGGGTTCCGAGCTCCGCCCGCAGCGTGACCGGGGCGGTGCACACGCGGCCGCCCGTGGCCGCTTCACCGCCCGGGCAAGGGTCGGAGGCGTCGACGCAGCCCAGCAGCAGGATCACGGCGAGCCCGGCAGGCTTCCGGGCCAGAGCGCGGCGAAGGAGGCCGGGGGGGCCGACACCACCCGCAGCGTGTCGCCCGGTCCCGGCCACGGCAACTCGATCCACCAGGCGTGTAGGGCCACGCGCGGCGCCGGTGGGCCGCCGTACGCCTCGTCGCCCAAGATGGCCCCGCCGGCCGCCGACAGGTGAGCGCGGACCTGGTGGGTTCGCCCGGTGAGCGGCCGCGCCTCTACGAGGAGTCGTTCGTCACGGGACTCGCGGACCGTCCACGAGGTCTCGGCGGCGCGGCCGCGGCCGATCGTGACGCGCCCGCGCGACCAGTCGCCGAGCGGGAGGGTACTGCGACCCTCGGTGGCGAGGCCACCCACGCAGACCGCGAGGTAGCCCTTGCGCACGTGTTTGTCCGCGAAGGCCGCCGAGATGATCCGCTGGCCGGCCGTGGTGCGCGCCATCACCAGGACGCCGCTGGTGTCGCGGTCCAGCCGGTGACAGACCAGGAAGCCGGTCTGAGCCGCGATGTTCTCGCCGCCAAGGCGTGGTGGCACGACCGGCAAGCCGGCAGGCTTGTCGAGCACCACGAGGTGACGGTCTTGGTGCAGCACGGGCAGCACGAGGGATACATAGCGCGGGATCATGACTGCCCGTTCCCTGCCTGCCGACCGCCTCACCTGGCGGGTGCCGGAGGGCGCGCTCCCGTTCTCCACCACTGCCGACGTCACGCCGCTGGCGAGCTTCATCGGCCAGGACCAGGCGCTCGCCGCCATCCGGCGCGCGGTCCACGTGCGCGGGCCCGGTTTCAACGTTTTCGTGGCCGGGCCGCGCGCCGCCGGTCGGCTGGGCAGCATCGAGCGCATCCTCCGTGAGCTCGGTCCGACCAAGCGCTCGGCACGAGATTTCGTCTATGCGAAGAACTTCGTCGACGAGGCCAGGCCGCGGCTCTTGTCGTTCCCGCCCAGCCGCGGGCTGCTGTTCCGGAAGGAACTGCTCCGGGTGGCGGCCATGCTCATCGAGGAGGTTCCTTCGCTGCTCAACCGCGACAACATCCGCCGGGCACGCGAGGGAAAGCGGCAGGCCGCCGACGTGGCGCAGCACAAGGCGATGTCGAGGCTCGATGCGCACGCGGCCTCGCTGGGTTTCGTGATCGGTGCGCTGGGCGACGAGGGGGTGCATGCCGGGCCGATGCCGCTCTTCCGGGTGGAGGCGGAGGGCGACGACGAGGAGGACGAGCCGGGCGTGCTCAGCCGGGCCGAGGTGCAGGTGATGGCGGACCACGGCGAGGCGGAGTTCGAGCGCCCCGTGGCCGAGATCCTCGCCGACTTCGACACCCTCGAAGCGGAGTTGGCTGCGGCGCTCGACGTGTCGCGGCAGGCGGCAATGGACGCCTTGAAGGCCGTGAGCGCGGCTGAGGCGCTGGCGGTGGGCGAGGGGCTGGCGCCCGTCTTCCGCGACCTCGCGCGCCGGTTTCCCGCCGCGAAGGGTTGGCTGGCCGAGTTGTTGGAGGAGCTGGTGGAGTGCCCGGAGTGGTTCGACACCGAGCACCCGGACCACGAGGGGCTGTTTGCGGCGTTCTCGGTCAACCTGGTCCACGTGGGCAACCGGAGTCGCAAGGCGCCGATCGTCACCCTCACCAACCCGACATGGTCTCAGCTCCTCGGCGGGCTGGAGGGCGAGCCGGGAGCCTACGACCACCGCAGCGTGCGCGCGGGGGCGCTGGTCGACGCCGGCGGCGGGTGGCTGGTGATCAACGCCGCCGACCTGCTCCAGGAGCCGGGCGTGTGGAAGGTGCTCAAGCGGGCCCTGGTGAGCGAGGAGCTCGACGTGAGCAACCCGGAGGGGCCGGGCGCTGGCCCGACGGTGATCCGTCCTGACGCCCTGCCGGTCGACGTCAAGGTGGCGCTGGCGGGGGACCCGTCCGTGTACGCGGCGATGTACTACGGCGACCCCGAGTTCCGGAACCTGTTC
>CAYHRZ010000024.1:12507-21592 GCA_964359125.1 uncultured Klebsiella sp.
AAGATCAAGGCGGAGTTCGAGGAGGACGCCCCCGTGGTGCCGGAGGTGCTGGAGGACTACGCGGCCTTCTGCGCGCGGCTGGTGAAGCGCGAGGGCATGCCGCACTTCACGCGCGCCGCCGTCGGCGACGCCATTCGCTGGATGGTCCGTAGTGGTGGGCGGGGCGGCCGGATCTCGACGCAGATGAGCCTATTGTCAGACCTCCTGCGGGAAGCGGCCTGCGAGTCGGGCAACGAGTTGGTGCACGGCCGCCACGTGTGGGCGGCGCTCGACGCCCGGCGCTTGCGCGCGGGGCTGGCGGAGCGGCGCACGCTGGAGCTCATCGAGCGGGGTGTTGTGCGCGTGCAGACACGCGGCTCCGTTGTCGGCCTGGTGAACGCGCTGGTCGTGTACCACGTTGGCGGCCACGACTTTGGACGCCCGATGCGGGTGACCGCGACGGTGGGCGCGGGCCGCAGCGGCATCGCGAGCGTGGAGCGCGTGGTGGGCCTGTCCGGCAAGAGCCACGACAAGGGCATGCAGATCCTCACCGGGTGGTTGCGGGAGCGCCTGGGCCGGACCCGCACCCTGGCCGTCGCCGCGGCGGTGGCCTTCGAGCAATCGTACGGTCGCGTCGACGGCGACTCCGCTACGCTCACGGAGCTGTTGGTGGTGCTCTCGGCCCTGTCGGGGGTGGCCCTGGACCAGGGCGTCGCCGTCACCGGCTCGATCAACCAACTCGGCGAGATCCAGTCCGTCGGCGGCGTCAACGAGAAGATCGAGGGCTTCTACGCCACGTGCAAGCTGCAGGGGCTCACGGGCTCCCAGGGGGTGTGCATCCCGGACACCAACGTGCCCGATCTTTGCCTGGACGACGAGGTGGTCGAAGCCTGCGCGCGGGGCGAGTTCCACGTGTGGCCGGTGGCCAGCCTGGAGGAGGCGGTGGCGCTCGTCGCCCAGGCGGACCTCGGCGCCGCCGACGAGCAGGGCCGCTACCCGGCCGGCTCCGTCCTTGGCCGCGCCGGCGCCACCCTCGACCAGTTCCAGCGGGTCGTCCGGCTGCAGGGAAAGGGCGAGAGACCGCCTAGCTAGTCGCAGGCTACGGCGAGCACGTAGGTGATCTCCACGGCCGCGCCCAGCGACGGCGCGGTCTGGGCGACGAAGGTGACGCTGTTGGTGCCCGCGTCGTACGTCCAACTGGTGAACGGCGCGCCGTCGACGGTCACGTCCAGCGTGTCGACCACGGGCGCCTCGGCCAGGGCGAACACCACGGCGGCCTCGATCGCGGGCAGCTGCGCGAAACCCTCGAAAACGTCGACCCAGTCGTCGTCGCAGGTGTCACCCACCACGCCGCCATAGGCCTGGGCCAGGCTGGCGTAGGCCTCAGCCGCCGCGGGGCACTCGTCTCCGCCGCGGGGCACCAGGGCTGAGAGTCGGAGCCCCGCCGGGTCGGTCAAGAGGTCGGCGAGGGACTCGGCTTGCAACTCGGGGTCGCGGGACGGCGAGGTGTCGGCGACCAGGACGACGTCGAGGTTCGCGTGGGCCCGGCGGAAGTTCTCCAGGCACCCACCGTCGAGGGTCTGGGCCATCGCGGCCAGCGCCAGGTCCAGCAGGTCGCCGTCGTAGCTGCCGTCGGCGTCGTCGAAGGCCCGGTCCAGCACACGCAGGGCACCGAGGTGGGTGCTGCTCGCGGTGGCGAAGGCCGGATCGTCGGAGGGGCAGGGCGATTGCGTCGACAGCGCGGTGACCTGGAAGTCGACGTTGGTGGCGGTGAGCGCCGCGACGTAGGCGTCGAGCGCCGGGGCCAGTCTCGGGTCGCCGCCGAACGTTCCCGGTTCCACCAGGAACATGATGTCGGTGGGTTGGGTGGGACGGTACTCGAATTGCTCGGTGACCCGCTCGCCCTCGTAGCCCAGGCCCTCCAGGGACACAGCCACGGCAGGCCGCAACGGGTCGTTGGTCGAGAGGGTGAGCGTGCCCCCTCGGTTGCCGCCGCCGCCTGGCGTGAACGCCAGTTCCACCAGCGTGAAGTCGCCCGGCGCGACGTTGGCCTCCCAGCCGGTGACCGTGAAGTCGCTCCCATCCACGGACGCGTCGGACAAGTCCAGGGTCTCGGTGCCGGTGTTGGCGACCGCGACTTCGCCGACGCCGGTGCAGCCCAGGACCGTCGGCTCCACCGTGGCGGCGCCCACCTCCGCCACGGGGGCGTGTCCAGAGCCTGCCAGTCGAACCACGTCGCCGCCGGGGTTCACCCTCAGCAGCGCCGAAGACTGCTCCTCGGTGGTCGGCGCGTACCGCACCGCCAGTTCGACGCTCGCCCCCGCCGCGAGGGTGAGGAGAGGCTCCGCTTCGACCACGAATCCCTCGCTCCCCACGGGCTCGTCGTGGTTGGTCACGGTCACCTCGGTGCTGCCGAGGTTGCTGACGGTGATCGAAAGCGTGATGCTACCCAGCGAGTTCACCGACACGTCGCCGAAGTCCAGGGTGGAGGGGGTCACCGACACGCGCTCCTCGGGCACGACCCCGTCGCCGTCGACGACCGGCCAGTCCCTCAGGGGCGCGCAGGCGAGCAGGAGCAGCACGTTGGGATGGTACCGCGTTGTCGTCGCCGGGGGCTACTTCCCCGCGAGCGGTGCCCCCATCCCGACGCTCAGGGAGGAGCCGTAAACCACGTCCAACTCGTCGTTCCAGGGTAGCGCGCCCACCCAGCCGTCGAGGCGGGCGGACAAGGACACGCCGCCGAGGGGGATGTCGGCGCCCACGGCCAGCCCACCGGCCCCAGCCAGCGCAGACTGGCGTTCGTAGCCGCTCCAGCGGTACGGCAGGCGCGCCTCGGCCAGCACGCCCGCCCAGCCGGCGCCGAAGCTCGGTCCCAGCGTCGCCCCCAGTGCCAGGTGCCCCGTGGTTTGCACCACGCCGTCGGCCGGGCTCACGCCGTCCGCCACGCTCGCCACCAGGTGCAGGTCGGTGCGCCAGGGGCCGGCGAGCCGGACGGGGTTGGCGTAGACCAGGGTGGCCTGCGTGGACAGGGGGAAGAAGCCGTCGTTCCCCGAGGTGATCGCGGCGCCGCCGAGGAGGGACAGGCTGGCGGCCTTGCGGGAGACGAGGTCCTCGAGGGGCAGGGTCTCGCCGGCCTCCACGCGCACGCGGTCCCGGAGGATGGTGCGACCGTCCTCCGTCTGGACCTCGATCGTCTGGACGCCCGGGTTCACCGCGTACAAGCCCGGCAGTTCCCCGCGCGGCGTGCCGTTGACGAAGAGCCTGGCCCGGGCGAGGATCGCGTCACAGGCGGCGATCAGCGCGCGCTCCGCAGACTCGCGCATCGACTCGGCGCCAGCCAGGAAAATCTCCTCTCGGCCGACGATCCGGTACTCCGCGCGGGGCACCTGCAGCCCGCCGGTGTGGGCCATCGTGCGGTCCCGGGCGTGCTGGTGGGCCTCGGCCACGTCGACTAGGCCGTCCTCGTCGAGGTCGGCCGTGCCGCGGGACTGCGTGAGCGCATCGATCAGGAAGTGCGTGTACACGCCGTTTTGGAGCGCCGGGTCCTCCATGGCTGGTTGCCAGTACTGGGCCGCGTAGAGTCGAGCCTCGGACTCCGAGACGTCGCGACCGTCCCTCGGTGCGGGGGGCTCCCCGCGGAACCCGGAGATGAGCTGCTGGGTGGGGGCCGAAACCGCCGAGCGGCCGCCGCCCCGGCCGTTGTGGCAGGTGTCGAGGATCAAGACGCGGCGACGCGCCGGTAGCTCGTGCACCCAGGACTCGATCTCGGCCACCGCCAGCCCCGAGCTTTCCGGCCGGTCCAGCTTGCCGTCCGAGGGCAGGAACCACAGTTGGCTCCCCTCGAGGGGGTCGATGGTGAGCGTGCCGTGGCCGGAGAGGTAGAGCACGAACGTGTCGTCGCGTTGCAGGTCGGCGGTCGCGACGCGGATGCTGCGTAGCAGGCCCTCGCGGGTAGTGGCGTCGTGGCCTTCGATGACGAACACCCGGTCGAAGCCGCCCACGTCGGCCGACCCCAGCACGGCACCGAGATCGCGGGCGTCCTTTTCCGGGAACCGCAAGCCCTGGAGCGCCGGGTCGTCGTAGTCCTGCACGCCCACCAGGACCGCCACCCGGCGCGGTAGGTACACGTCGGGGCCGGGCGAGGTGGTGCTCACCACGCCGGCCAGCGCGAGCGAGGCGAGGATCATGGGCTCACCTCGGCGGCACCCACCGGCGGTAGGGTCACCACCACCGGCTCCGCGCCCCCCTCGAGGACGAGACGAGCCTGACTCTCCCCTGCTTCGAAGGCGTAGCCCACCGGCAGGTCGGTCTCGCCGGCCGGGACCGGGCCGGTCCAAAGTACGTGGTCGTCGCGGCGCAGGGTGAGGGTCACGGGCTTGCTCGCGGACACGCGGAAGTGAAGCGTGTCGCCCTCAGTGTACCGCTGTCCCGTGGCGAAGCGCGCGGCCCCGCCGGGCTCACCCGGCCGCGAAACGGCGAGTTTCAGCGAAACGGCGGCCGGCGACTCGCCGCTGCCGCGCTCCACCATCTGGTCGACGTCCCCGGCGCCCTGCTCTTCGCGGACCACCAGCAACGTCAGGGCGGCCATCGCGAACATGCCCACCAGGGCCACCGCCCGCGTGCGCCGACCGTCACGCCGACGCTCCTCGCGGTACGTCGCCAGGACGCGCTGCTGGAGCGCCTGGGGGGGCTCCACGCGGGCCAGGCCCGCGAACTGCTGGTCGAACTGCTCGTCGGTCACGATGGTTCCAGCTGCTCGCGCAGCGCGGCGCGCGCCCGCGAGATGCGTGCCCGGGCGTTGTCGGGGCTGATCCCGAGCGCCTGCGCCACTTCGTTGTGGTCCAGACCGGCCACCGCGCCAAGCAGGAAAGCCTCGCGGAGGGGGTCGGGAATGGCGGCGAGGGCCCGCTCCAGGGCGATGCGGTCCGTGGGCGAGCCCTGGCCCGAGGTCTCCGGCGCGGCGTCGAGGACCTCGGGACGACGTGCGTTCGCGCGCGCCCGGTCCCGGATGGAGTTCGTGGCGATTCGGTAGAGCCAGGCGCGGAAGGACCCGTCGTGACCCGACCACGTCGCGCGGGCCCGGTGGACGCGCAGGAAGGCCTCTTGGAACGCGTCGGCAGCGGCTTCGGGGTCCCGGGTCATGCGCAGCGAGAAGGCGTACAGCGGCGCGCGGTAGCGCTCGAACAGCGTGCCGTAGGCGTCTTCGCTGCCGTCACGAACCGCGTCCATCAGCTCCTCGTCGGTGGTCGGGTGCTTCACCCGTTCTCCGCCCGCAACTACGCCGGCGGGGGCGCGGGTGTGACAGCCCCCCGCCGCGCCACGGCGAGCGCCGCCACCGCCGCGAGCGCACACACCCACGGAAACAGCCGGCCCCACGTGCGGTAGGGGGTGTCAAACTTGGCAAGTCGAAGCTCCACGACCTCGGCGACCTCGGTGTACGGGGCTGTCTCGTGCTTGATCACCCCGTGGGGCTCGATCACCATCGAGATGCCCGTGTAGGCGATCCGCAGCATGGGCCGCCCCATCTCTACCGCCAGTGCGGCCGACAGCATCGCGTGCTGGTGCGGAGCCGCCGTGTCGCCGAACCAGCCGTCGTTGGTGATGTTGACGTAGGCGTCGGCGTTCGCGAGGGTGCGCATCTGCCCCTCGAGGATGGCCTCGTAGCAGATCGGCGTCGTGAAGCTAAACTTCTCGGTTTGAAAGACGGTGGGCACGCTGCCCGCGCGGAAGTGCCCCACGCCGTCGATCCAGCGATCCAGGTACGAGAAGGGCCAGGGGAGGTACTCACCGAAGGGCATGGGCACCATCTTGTCGTAGCGACCGGCAATCTTCCCGTCGGTGCCGAAGAGGTAGGCGCTGTTCCAACTCGCGCGCTTCGAAGGGTCGTCGGGATCGGCCTCGCGCGTGCCTCCGCCGACGAGGAAGGCGAAGCCGTACTCGCTGGTCATCTTCTCGAACACGGGCTGGACGCGCTTGTCGGTGGGGTTGTAGTAGATCGACCCCTCCGGCCACACCACGAGGTCCGGGTGCTGGTCCACCACCTTGCTGGTGAGTTCCAGCCAACCCTTCAGCACCTCGGGCCCCCGGTCCTGGATCCGCTGCACCATGGTGACGCCCTGTTGCAAGATGCTCACGCGTGCGGTGGGCGCCTCGGCGAGTTGTCGCTCCACGTCGTGGAAGCGCCAGTATCCAAAGCCAAGGTTTGCAGCGAATAGTAGGACAACGATGCCCACCGGCAGCACCGGGAGCGGACGGCCTTCGCGGCGCGACAGCACCACCTCCGCCAGCGCGCTGTTGGTGGCCAGCACGAGCCAGGACACGCCCATGGCCCCGAAGACGCTGGCAAGCTGCCAGGTGTAGGGCGTGCGGTACTGGCCGACACCCTGGTAGTACGGGAACAAGGCCGGTTGTAGGAACTCCCCCGCCACCCAGACGCAGGGGAAGAGAAGGATCCACCAGGCGCCGAAGTGGCGGCGGAGGGGGTGGACGGCCATGCACAAGATCCCGTAGGGCACGCCCCAAACCGCCGCGAACAACGCGATGATCAGCGCGGCCAGCGGCAGCGGGATGTTGCTGAACAGGTCGATGGTCTGGGCGAGCCAGAAGAAGAGCGACCAGACGGCGAAGAAGCCGCTGAGGTAGCCGAGCTTGAAGTTGCGGCGCGTGGTGGGCGTGGCGACGACGACCAGCAGCGGCACGAAGGTGAACCAGTGGAGGAACGCCAGGCCATAGGGGGGCGACACCAACTTGAGAACCAGCCCCGAGAACAGCGCCGCGCCCACGGCGGGCAGGTTGGCCCGGATCAGCAGGCGGGGACTGGGGGCTTCGGCCACGGCTTCCTCGGGCCCGCCGGCGTATCCAGGATCGGTGGCGACAGCCTTGCTACCAGCGCGGCGGTCGGCCTTCTCGGAAGGCCGCGAGTCCCTCCACGGCCTCGCCACTGGTGAGCGCCAGGGCGCCGTGGTTGGTCTCCACCGAGAGCGCCTCGTCCAAACCGAGATCCAGCGACACGCGCACCGCGGCCAGCGCGAGGCGCACCGCCTGGGGCCCGTTGGCCGCGACGGCGGCGGCAGCGGCCATCGCCGTGGCCAGGGCTTGCCCGGTGTCGCACACCCGCTCGACGAGGCCGAGGGCGAAGGCCTCCTCCCCCTGGACGCGGCGCCCGGTGGTCACGAGGTCCGCTGCTCGGCCCGGACCCACCAGCCGGGTGAGCCGGGCGCAGCCGCCCACGTCGGGGATCATCCCCAGGCGAACCTCGGGCAGCGCCAGGATGGCCGAGCGCGCCGCGATCCGGACGTCGCAAGCCAAGGCAATCTCCAGACCGCCGCCCACGCAGGCGCCCTCGATGGCGGCGAAGGTGGGCACTTGTAGGTCCGCCAGCGCCGACACGCAGTCCTTCAGCTCGCCGATGGCACGCCGGGCCACGCTGTCGTCACCGCTCCGCACCGCCGAGGCGAGATCCCGAAGCAGGGGGTTGTCGTCGGCGAGATCCAGGCCGGAGCAAAAGTCGGGGCCGTCGCCCACCACGACCAGGGCGCGGATCTCGGGCATGCCGCGCGCGGCGTCGCGCAGGGCCAGCCAGGAGGCGTGGTCCAACGCGTTGCGCCGCGCGGGCTGGGAGAGGACGATGACGCCGACGTTGCCGTCGACCCGGGCGCGGATGGGCATGTTTCCAGCCTATCCGAGCGCCCGCTGGGGGCAGGGACCGGTGACGGCTCCTGCCCACTCTCGGGGCCGCTAGAAGTCCATGCCGTCCATGCCGCCCATGCCGCCCATGCCGCCCATGCCGCCCATGCCGCCGCCACCACCACCGCCACCACCGGCCTTCTTCTTCTCCGGCTTGTTGGCGATCACCGCCTCGGTGGTCAGCAGCATGCCCGCCACGGACGCGGCGTTCTGGAGGCCCGAGCGCACGACCTTGGTGGGGTCGATGATGCCCTTCTCCACCAGGTCGCCGTAGGTCTCGGTCTGGGCATCGAAGCCGAAGCTGCCGGTGCCCTCGCGGACCTTGAAGGCCACGATCTGGCCGTCGACGCCCGCGTTGTTGGCGATGGCCCGCAGCGGCTCCATGATCGCGTCGCGGATGATGTCGACGCCGAAGTGCTCGTCGCCCACCAGGCCCTGGACGTTGGCCAGCGCGGGGACGCAGCGCACGAAGGCCGTGCCACCACCGGGGACGATGCCCTCCTCGACGGCCGCGCGGGTCGCGTTGAGCGCGTCTTCCACGCGCGCCTTCTTCTCCTTCATCTCCACCTCGGTGGCCGCGCCCACGTGGATCACCGCCACGCCGCCCACCAGCTTCGCGAGGCGCTCCTGGAGCTTCTCCTTGTCGTAGCTGGAGGTGGTTTCCTCGATCTGGGTGCGGAGCTGCTTGACGCGGCCCTTGATCGCGTCGGCCGAGCCGGCGCCCTCGATGATCGTGGTGAACTCCTTGCTCACCTCGATGCGCTTCGCCTTGCCGAGGTCGGTCAGGGTGATGCCGTCGAGCTTGATGCCGAGATCCTCCATGATCGCACGGCCACCGGTGAGGATGGCGATGTCTTCCAGCATGGCCTTGCGACGGTCGCCGAAGCCGGGGGCCTTGACCGCCACCACGTTCATCGACCCGCGGAGCTTGTTGACCACCAGGGTGGCCAGCGCCTCGCCTTCGATGTCTTCCGCGATGATGATCAGGGGCTTGCCGGCCTCGTGCACCATCTCCAGCACCGGGAGCAGGTCCTTCATCGACGAGATCTTCTTCTCGTGGATGAGCACCAGCGCGTCTTCGAGGATGGCTTCCATCCGGTCCGGGTTGGTGACCATGTAGGCGGAGAGGTAGCCTCGGTCGAACTGCATGCCCTTGACGATGTCGAGCTCCGTCTTGGGGCTCTTGGCCTCTTCGACCGTGATCACGCCGTCCTTGCCGATCTTGCCCATGGCCTCGGCGAGGATCTGGCCCACCTCGGTGTCGCCGTTGGCGGAGAGCGTGGCCACCTGCGCGATCTCGGTGTTGTCCTTGATCGGGCGGCTCAGCGTCTTGAGCTCGGCGGTGACGACCGCGACGGCCTTGTCGATACCGCGCTTGATGTCCATCGGGTTGGCGCCGGCCGCGACCAGCTTGGCGCCC
>CAYHRZ010000025.1:0-21341 GCA_964359125.1 uncultured Klebsiella sp.
CGCGGAGCACACCCTCCATCGCCTGGCGGCGGCGGCGCAAGTCGGTCGCGTCGTTGCTCGCCTTGATCGCCGCGCGCTCCTTCCGGTAGACGCCTTCGACCCGGGCGAACTCCTCGGCGGAGTCCGCCTCGCGCGACGGCTCGTCGTCGCTCTCGTCACTGTCCTGGTCGTCGTTGTTGTCGTCCTCGTCCTCCTCCTCGGCCGCCTCCTGGGCCGCGACCAGCGCCTCCATCTCGTCGTCGTCGGCCTCGAACTCGACGCGCTCTCCGTCTTCCCTCGTGTAGATCCACTTGCTCATGACTGACTCCTGGGGCCCTGCGGCCCGCTGTGGGTGCCGATGTTGGCGACGCCGGAACACCCGGAATCGCCAACAAGTGGCGGTTGAACCTTTGCGAATGGGTCCGTCCATGGTGGATTGACCATGGACGCGACCGAGGCAGTTTCCGTCCATGGTGCAACCACCATGGACGGAGGGTTTTCACGAGGCGAGAGCATGGCTTTCCTCCGGTTTCGCCGCGTCCGGCCAGCGCCAACACCAGGGGCGCGACCCGTCTTCTCGTTCGGGCCGCGTCTTCTCGCAGCCGAGGTACGCGAGCGCCCGTCCGACGCGCTGGCGGCCCTTCTCGTCCCAGCGCTGCGGCGGAATGCCGAGGCAGTGGAGCAGCACGTCCTCCACGGAGAAGGGGTGCTTCTGCTCGGTCACCCACGGGCGGATGACCGGCGCCCAGGCCTCGGGCACGGTGAACTGGCGCTGCGCCGCCACCAGCAGCTTCTCCTCGTCGGCATCGAGCCACCAGGTCTCCCCCGCGCGGTAGCGGACGAGGGCCTCGGCGAAGAGCTGCGCGCGGTCACGGGCCAGTGCCGCGAGGTCGGGTTCTCCGACGAACACCGGCCAGAACCGACGCGCGCCCGTGGGGTCGCGAAGCACCTCGATCTCGTTGCCCGTGGCGATGAACACCGTGGTCCGAGGGTGATCCTCGGGGAGCCGCGCGTAGGGCCGGCGGTACCGATCGGTGCGGTTGGTGATGTACGACTTCGACGCGGACGCGCTCGCCCGGTTGAGCGACTCGCACTCGGCAAGCTCGTAGAACCACTTCCCGTCGAGGACCTGCAGGGCGTCCTTGTTGCCGATGTCGAAGGTGGACTCTCCGAACCACGCCGTCGTCGGTGCCAGCGCGGCGCAGAGCCGAGACTTCCCGGCGCCCTGGCGGCCGAGCAGCATCAGGATCGTGTCGAGTTGGCAGCCCGGCTGGAACACGCGGGCGCACGCCCCGATCAGGAAGGACGAGCTGAACTTCCGGTGGAGCCGTGTGTCCTCGGCGGCGGCATAGACCGCGAGGAAGCCGTCGACACGCGGCACGCCGTCCCAGGTCTCGCGACCCATCCACTCGCAGACCTTGTGGAACGGATCCTGCGCCGCCACGAATTCCACGGCGCGGTGCAGGTTGTCGGTGGAGACCCGCAGGCCGTAGACCTCGTCGAGCCAGAGCGCGAGACGGGTGATGTCGGTGTCGCGCAGCGCGGCGCGGTCGATCTCCACCACGCCGTCGAAGCTGGACCAGCGGATTCGGCCCTTCCACCGGTCGTCGTTGGAGAGGACGTGGACGACGTTGAGCAGGGTGCCCAGCACCTTGCCCTTCTCGTTCTTGGCGAGTGCGTGCTGCACGTCGAAGTCGGGCTCGCGGTCGGCGTCGGTGCCGCGCAGCTCGGGAGTGATCGGGGCGGTGATCATGGTCACGCCGCTTCGGAGGCGGGAATCGCGACGCGCTCCCACAGCTCGCTCTCGGGGACGCCGGCGAACAGGTCGCAGGCGAGGATGCGCCGGCGGATCGACGGCGACAGGGCGCGCCTCCTGTTCACGAGCTGCGACCAGTAGGCACGGGCAATGCCGAGCTTCTCGGCGATCTCGGACTGCGCGAGGTGATGCCGATCGGCGAGGTCGCGGACGCGGGAGGCGTGGAGGAGGAAGCGGCGGGCCATGCGTGGCTCCAGGGCGGGACGACAGTAGGTGGATCAGAAGCGACGCAGTCACTGTAGTGCAGCGGGCGGCAGGCTGCAAGGCATTCGGTGGGCGACAAGTGTTGCAGTCGATGTCGCGTCGTGGTATCCGGAGGGCATGGCCAAGAACCGCTCCCCCCGTCCTCCGCCTCCGTCCGCTCCCGCGGCGGACCTCGTCCCCACGACCGTCCCCCCGGGGTCGCCGACGCCCGGTGAGCCGGGCTTCCCCGACGAGGCCACCCTCCGCGTGATGCTCGACATGCCGGCGCCGCCCGCGCCGTTCGGCGAGCCGGGCAACCTCAAACCACCTCGGACCTTCGCCGGGTTGACCTACACGCCGACTGGCCCGTACACGTACAAGGTCACCGAGGACGACCCGTCGGGCGCCGAGCGGGACGACGACGACACCCAGGAAGCCGTGGTCTGGCGGCGGAACCCCGAGTTTCCCAACTACATCCGCCGTGCTCGCGAGCGCGCGGGCCTGTCGATCCGGCAGGCCGCGCCCGCGCTCGGGGTTTCCGTCGCCTACCTGTCACGCCTCGAGAACGGCGGACCGGCGAAGTCGCCCAACATCGAGCGGCTCTACCGGATGGCCGACACCTACGCCGTCGACCGCCGCACGATGCTGGTGAACGCGGGCGTCCACGTCGAGGTGCCGCCGGAACTCGCCCGGTACGACAAGCTGGACAGCCAATTCGCGGCGGCCATGCTCGATCCGACGATCAAGCCGGCCCTTCTGAGCGAGGAAGCCCTGCACTACATGTCGGGCCGGCTGAAGATGCAGATCATCGAGTGGGCCGACAAGCTCACGCGCCAGCCCGACCCCCACAAGTACCTCTGGGCGTTGCTCGAAAAGGGGGCCATGTGAGCCAGTTCGTCGTACCGCATCGCCGCGCCGACGAGGTGGACGCCGTGTGCGCCGACGTCCGTGCAGGGCGGGGCGCCTTGGTCCTGGTCAGCGACACCGCGCCGCTCCTCCTCCTGCTCTCCGGCCCGAAGGGGATGCCGTGGTGGCCGCACTTCGGCGTGTCGCCGGTGCCCGCGCTCGATCTGCGGACCCTCGACGGCCGCACGCTCGCCGAGGCCGCCGCCAACCGCGCCTTCCCCGCTGGCCTCGACGAGATCGCCGCCCAGGCCCAGCCCTTCGTCGGCCCCGCCGCACCGACGCTTCGTGCGCTCCTCGACGCGGTGCGCTCGACCACCGAGACCATGCGCTTCCGGGTGCCCAGCGTCGCGGAGTTCGTGGTCGAGGAGGGCGAGCCCTCCTTCGCGGCGTGGGCCTCGTGCCTGCCCCTCGGCGTGTTGCAACGGTGCCTCGACCGTGCGCGCCGCTCACGGGCGGCGTAGCTACTTGGACGCGCTCTGCATGACGTACGCGGCATGTGTTCGCGCATCCCTGGCCGACAACCGTAGTTGCCCGTCCCGTCCCTCAAACGTGATCTCGACCTGCGGGGCACCACGCGGCGCCGGGGCGATTCCGACCACCTCAAACTCCCCGAGCTTCACCGCCTCGCTCACCAGCGGCGTCCCTTGTCCGCGGTACAAGGACAGCTTGATGGCGTCCTGGTTGTCGGCCGCGGTGCTGAACACCTCCGACGATGAGCAGGGCAGGGAGCACCCCTCGGCCAAGAGCGGCGTGAAGACCCCGCCGAGTGTCTCGATGCCCACGGACTGGACCAGCGTTTCCAACCCTGGTGGGGCCGCCGGCGAATCCTGCTCGACCACAAGCCACGTGGTCGGTGCGGCGGACCAGCAGGCCGCGAAGCTGAGGATCAAAAGGGTGGGCGCCATCGTTTCGCCTTTCTACCGCGCCCGGGTGCCCGTCGTGGCCAGAGTCGGCCTGTCGGGGGGTGCGAACTCACGCACGCGGGCTGGGCGTCGCGCTCTTTGCTCGGCCTGCTCCATCGCTGCATCGAGCGCCCCCGCCGCGCCCGTGCGGCTTGAAGGAGTTGTAACCCTGCCGCGGTTATGTCAACTTGAACGCCGTACTTGGAGCCCCCCATGCCCACCATCGCATCCGCCTACCTCCGCTGCTCTGACCCCCGCCAGGACAAGTCCATCGAGCAGCAGCGCGAGGAAATCCTGAAGCGCGCGAGCGCCGACGGCGTCGTCATCCCGCCCGAGAATTGGTTTGTTGACGAGGGCATCAGCGGACGATCTACCAAGAACCGCAAGTCCTACCTGCGCTTGATCGCCCGTGCGGAGGCCCAACGCGACGCCCGGTACACCAAGAAGAAGAACGCACCCGCGCCGATCGACCGCCTCTATGTGTGGGCCGTGAGCCGGGTGGCTCGCAACATGTTCGATTGCTTGCGCGCCCTTGCCACTCTCGACGACGCCGAGATCCGGGTGGTTTCCCTCACCGAGCCCGATGCGGGCGACAAGTCGATCACCAAGTTGATCCGTCCGATCCTCGCGTGGCTCAACGAACGCTACTCGGAAGAACTCTCGAAGAACGTCATCCGGGGCATGCGGAGCCAAGCCGAAAAGGGCTACTGGCAGTACGGTCACGCCCCCTTCGGCTACGCCGTCGTCGACGGGCGCCTCGTCGTCACCGACGAAACGCGCCCCGCCTTCGAGGCCGTGCAGCGCATCTTCCGCGACTACGTCGACGGCGCGGACGGTGGGATGCGCATCGCTGAGCGGCTCACCCGCGAAGGCATCCAGCCGCCCGCGCGCGCCGACATCGACCGGGCCTACGCGCCCGGTTGCTGGCGTCCGAAGCACATTCAGAACATCCTGACCAGCCGCACCTACCTCGGCCACATGGTCCACGACGGCACCGTGGTCGCCCGAGACGTCCATGAGGCGGCTGTGGACGAGGAGACCTTCGAGCGGGTGCAGGCGAAGCGCGCCCTGCGCGACCACAACCGCAAGGACGGGCAGGGCAACGGGGAGAACCGACTCCGCATGGGCGAACGCGGCCTGCTCACCCCGTGGCTGCGCTGCGGGACGTGCGGCGGCTCCGTCCGCGTGTGGCAGGGCGGGCAACGATCCAAGCCGACCTACCTGTACTACTGCGCGACCCGGCAGGAGAACCCCGCGGCGTGCACCGGCGTCTCGATCCGCGTGGAGAAGCTCGACAAGCTGGTGATGGACGTGGTCGAGCAGCGCGTGCTCTCCGCCGAGAACGTCGAACGCTTCGTCGGCGAGACCCTGACCAATCTCCGCGACGCGCCCACCGATGGCGTCGCCGACGAGCGCACCCGCCTCACCGCCGTGATCGCCGACCTCGACAAGCGCATCCGCGCGACCGGGGCCCAGGTGATCGCCGGCGTGCTCGACCAGGAGGACGCCGTCGCCATGAACGCGCCGCTCCGGGAGCAGCGCGACCTCGCCAGGCTCCAACTCGGCGCGCTCCCCGCCAAGCGCGACGAGCCTGGCGCCGACGAGATCGACGCCGACGCCTTCCGCGCCGCCGTCCTCGAAGCCTGGACCGATCAACCGCTGGAGGAGCGCCGCTCCGCGCTCGCCCAGCTCCTCCGCAAGATCACCCTCTCACCCGGAGGCGTGAAGATCACCTACGGCTATTGTCACCATGAACCTGCAGGCCCGCCATACGCCCCCATGTCGTTGCGCGAGCCGTCCGCGTCGTCGTGGTCCGAGGAGGGGTCGCCCGCGTCGATGCAGGGGGAATACCCCGCCCGCAGGGTGAAGTCGCCCGCCGCCGCGTCGGTGAACTTCGGGTCCGCGCCCAGGTTGTCAGTGCCCGAGAAGCTCCCGTTGGAGCCCCATGAATCGTTGTAGGAGGTCGAGGCGCCCGTGGCCCAGTACAACTCGCTCGCCGGGCTCTCGGAGACGATGTTATTCCGGAAGTTAGCCCCGTCGAAGTAGAACAGTCGGGTGCTGCCACCCATCGTGGGCGTGACTCCGTGAAAGACGTTGTTTTGCACCACGTGGTCGCCGCCGTAGGCCTGCACGCTGACGCCGAGCATTCCGTAGCTGCTGTCGGCAAACACGCTGTTCTCGACGACCGCGTCGATGGTGTTGACGTAGAGAATCGTGTAGGCTGAGTTGTTGGTGTAGCTGAGGTGTCGCACGAGCGCCGATCCGCCACCTGGGCCCCCGATGATGATGGCCATGCTGCTGGACTCGCCGAGGGTGTTGTCGGCCATCACGATGTTTTCCCAGATCGCGTTCCCTCCCATCTGCAGGATGAGGACGGAGCCCCCCGCTTCGGTGATCGACACGTCGTGTACGTAGAGGTCGTCGGCCTCGCTCGCCGTCACGGCCCCGCCAGCGCTCCCGTCTCCCGTCCCCCGCAGGGCGAAGTGGCTGACCTCCACCTCGCCACCCGTCACCGAAAGGGCCCCGCTCCCCCCGCCGAAAATGGTCGTGACGTCGGCCCCGTCGCCCACGAGTGTGAGCTCGCGGTCCTCTAGCTCCACCGCCCCGTACGTGCCCGCGCAGACCGAGATGGTGTCGCCATCGGCGGCCGCGTCGACCGCGTCCTGGATGTCGGTGAACGGGGCCACGCCATCGTCACACACGGTGTACGGCGTGTCGGTGTCGGTGTCGGTGTCGGTGTCCGAGTCAGCGTCGGTGTCCGAGTCGGCGTCCGAGTCAGCGTCGGTGTCCGCGTCCGAATCGGTGTCGGCATCGGCGGCGGAGTCGGTCGCCGTGTCGCCCTCGTCAGCCACGCACAGGCCGTCCTTCTCGTGGGTGCCCGAGCCGCAGGCCAGGGGCTCGTCAACCACGCAGGCAAGTGAGAATAGCAGCATGGTAATGCTCCAGTGAGCGGCAGCATACCACGTCGCAACTGCGTTCACGTCACGCCGGCAACATCGCCCCCGCCCGCGCGACCTCCACCCGCACCATCTTCTTGCGCCAGGTCACCGCGCTGTGGTGGGTGGCCAGCGGCTGCACGGCGGCGTGGGCGGCGTCGACCAGCGCCGGCAGGCTCTGCGCCTCCACCAGCACCGGGCGGGGCCCCACTGCCGAGACCACCGCGCGGTAGCCGCCGGGCACCCTCGCGACGGCGACCAGCAACTGGGCGTAGTCGATGGCCCCGCGGAGGCGCAGCTTGCGGTGGATCACCGGGGGAGGGGCGGCGGGCAGGTTGACGGCCACCACCACCTCGCCGGGCTCTAGGACCATGCCCAAGAGCGCGTCGGTCTGATACATCGCCGATACATCGAGCGTGCGTTGCTCGCCGGGACCGGCCACCTCCACCCGGGCCCCGTACAGCCAGAGGGCCGGCACGGTGTCGGCCGAGTGGGCGGCGTAGCAACCCTTCCCCCGGGGCGCCACGTGGCACAGGCTGCCCTCGCACTTCAGGCAGCCCCCCAGCGCGACACGCCATCCTGCGGGCTGGTTGTAATACACACACCGTGTATCAAGGGCGAGGTTGCCCCCGAGGGTGCCCATGGCCTGGATGGTGGGGGTGGCCACCGTGCGACAGGCCGCCGCGAGCGCAGGATATGTAGTGTTTACCCAGGCTAGTTGTGATACATCACGGAGGCTCAGCCCGGCGCCGAGGCGGCCTGGCGACGGCTCGCGCAGGGCCTGGATGCGGCGAGTCGACACCAAGAGCCGCGGCTGGAAGAGCCGGTGTTTCATCGACGGGAGGAGGTCCGTGCCGCCGGAGACGAGCTTGGCGCCCGGCTCGGCGGCCAGCCGAACGGCCTCGGCGAGGGTGGTGGGGGCCGCGTAGTCGAAGCGGGGGAGGGGGAGCACTAGGTGCGCTCCCTTCGCGCCCGCTCGATGGCCTTGAGCACGCGCTCCGGGGTGAACGGGGGCCGGGTGAGCCAGAGGCCGGTGGCGTCGAAGATGGCGTTGGCCACGGCGGGCACGGTGGACAACTGCGGGCCCTCCCCCACTTCCTTGGCCCCGTGCGGGCCCTCCGGGTCGTGCGACTCGACTGGGAACACCTCGATCGCCGGGCACTCGTGGACCGTCGGGATCTTGTACTCGAGGATGCTCGGTGCGCGCAGTCGCCCCGCCTGGTAGTCCTGCTCCTCGTACAGGGCCTCTCCCACGCCCATGTAGACGCAGCCCTCCACCTGTCCCTCCACGATCGCGAGGTTCAGCACCCGCCCGCAGTCGTGGGCTACCCAGACCTTGTCGACCGTGACGACGCCGGTGTCTTCGTCGACGGTGACCTCCGCCACCTGGGCGGTGAAGCTGTAGGCGGGAGACGGCCCGACCGACTGCCTGCGGAAGCGGCTGCCGATCTTGGGGGGCGTGTACCCCCCGCTGTTCGAGAGCGGCCCGTGCCGCTCCTCCGCTAGCCACACCGCGTCGACCCATGATACACGGGATGTATCAGTACCGACCCCCGCCGGGCCAAAGCTGACTTCCGAGGGTGAGACTGAGAACTTGTGGGCCACGGCGTCGGCGATCTTCTCGCGCAGTGGCCGCACGGCCGCGAGGCAGGCGTTGCCCGCCATGAAGGTGACCCGCGAGGAGTAGCTGCCGAGGTCCACGGGTGTCAGGGCGGTGTCGGCCTCCACCACCCGGACGTCGGAGGGCGAGAGGCCCAACTCGTTGGCCGCGAGCAGCGCGAGCATGTGGTTGCTGCCCTGGCCGATGTCGGCCGTGCCGGAGAAGAGCGTGACCTCGCCCGAGCGGTCGATCTTCACCATCACCGCGGAGTGTGGCATCTCGTTCTGGTACACCGGGTGCAGGGCACCGCACATGTAGGCGCTGGCGGCGAGGCCGAGGCCGTGACCGGGGCCGAGTTTGCCTCGCCGCGCTTCGTAGCCGCTGGCCGCGACGACGGCGTCGATACAGGCGCGCATGCCCATGCTGGTGACCCGCAAGCCGTTACACGTCTCGGTGTTGGCCTCGAGTAGGTTGCGGCGCCGGATCTGCGCCGGGTCGAGGCCCAGTTTTTCCGCCGCGCGGTCCAGGTGCATCTCCAACGCGAAGCGTGGCTGGACGGCGCCGTGGCCCCGTTTGGGGCCGCAGGGCGGCTTGTTGGTGTAGAGCCGGTGCGACTCGAAGCGGTAGTTCTCCAGCTTGTAGGGCAGCGTCATGAAGACGCCGAGGTAGTAGCTGGTGACCACGCCGTAGCTGGCGTAGGCACCGCCGTCGGCCCAGGCGCGGAAGTCGATCGCGGTGATCGCGCCCTCGGCGGAGAACCCCATCTTGAGCGTCATGCGTACCGGGTGCCGCCCGCGGTGCGCGTAGAACACCTCCTCGCGCTCCAGGACGATCCGCACCGGCCGGCCGAGCTTGCGGGCGAGGAACGCGGCACAGATGTCGGTGCAGAAGGGGTCGCACTTGCCACCGTAGCCGGCGCCCACGGCGGGCTTGATGAGCCGCACGTCGGCGTCGCGCATGCCCAGGACCTTCGCAACGTCGCGGTGCACGTAGTGAGGGTTCTGGGTGCTCGACCAAAGGGTGAGTTTGCCGTCGGGCTCCACGCGCGCCAGCGCCGCGTGGGACTCCAGGGGAACGTGGGTCGATCCCGGGTAGTGGTAGGTATCTTCGAGGACGAGGTCGGCGCCGGCGAAGCCAGCGTCGGCGTCGCCGTAGCTCTGGAAGACACGACGGAGGATGTTGGACGGCTTGCGGGCCTCGTCGTGGATCACCGGCTTCGACGGGTCCAGTGCCTCGTCGATTTCCAGGACCGGTTCGAGCAACTCGTAATCGACCACGACCAGGGCGCAAGCCCGGTGCGCGGTCTCCTCGTCGACGGCGGCGATACAGACAACCGGCTCGCCGATGTATCGAACTTTGTCGACGGCCAGGGCGGTCTCGTCCTGTGCGACAGGAATCACGCCGTATCGCCTAGGTAGTTCGTCGCCGACGCAAGCGCCGAGCACGCCCGGCACCGCCAGCGCCGGGGCCACGTCGACGGAGCGGATGCGGGCGTGGGCGTGGGGCGAGCGCAGGAACTTGGCGTGCGCCATCCTGGGCAGCTTCATGTCGGCCACGAAACGCGCCCGCCCGGTGATCCGCTCGGCGCCGTCGACTTTCGGCCCGTAGTCGCCCAGGCGGGGGTTCACGGGGAACTCCGACCCGTGTTCCGAGCCTCGGCCGCGGCGGCGAGGATCTTGGTGTAGCCCGTGCAGCGGCAGATGTTGGACCCGAGCGCCTCGCGGATCTCGGCGTCGCTGGCCCCGGGGTTCTCCGCGAAGAGGTGCGTGAGGGTGACGACGAAACCGGGCGTGCAGTATCCGCACTGGGCCGCAACGTGGCGGTCGAAGGCGGCCTGGACCGGCGAGAGCCTGCCGTCGGCGCTCATCCCCTCGATGGTGGTCACGGCGCACCCTTCGGCGTCGGCGGCCAGCGTGATGCAGGCCAGGCGCGGTGCGCCCTCGACCAGCACGGTGCACGCGCCGCAGTCTCCCACGTCGCAGCCGTGTTTGCTGCCGGTGAGGTCCAGGTCGTCCCGGAGCAACTCCAGGAGTGTGCGCGAGGTGGGCACCAGCCGGCGGACGGCTTCGCCGTTGACAGTCAGCGCCAGGACGATCTCGGAGGGCATCGTGGCGCGGCTATCCAGGTGGGGACGGGGTGGCCGGGTTGGTGAGCTCGCGCTACCGGCGGGCCGTGAATTCCTGAGATCCCCAGGGCACGTTGACGGCACCATGCGGGTCAGCGTGCGGGTTTCCGTCGGGTGCCGACGCTCGTTCGGGGGCATGGTTTGAGCATGGAACGACTACGGCGGCTGGTTCTCGGCATGGTGGTGGCCCTTGGGCTGCTCGCGGTGCTGGAGTTCGCCCTCCGCCTCGCGCTGGGCCCGCCGCCGCCGCCGGTGCGGGTGTACTCCGCCCTCGGCGAGCACGAGCGCTACCTGGTGGCCCAGGATGGCCGCATCAGCACGCCCTACATCGAGATCGACCCGCCCTCGAGCGCCGAGGCGGCCACCGGGCCCCGGTGCGCGGTCCTCGGCGGTAGCAGCGTCCACGGCGGGTCGCCCGTGCACCACTCCCAGGAATTTCCCGCTCTCCTCGGCAAGGCCCTGGGGATCGACGTGGTGAACCTGGCCAGTCCCGGGCTCGACAGTTTCGACATGTTGCGCGTCGTGGACGACATGGTCCAGTGGAAGTGGGCTTGCGTCGTGCTCTACGGGCCCCACAACGACTTCGGCAACGCCGTGTTCCAGGAGCGTTTCGGCTCGCCTCTGGGTGCCCTGGGCGCGCACGGCAACGCCTTCCTCGGCCGGTTCCAGTTGTACGCCCAACTCGGCCGCGCCATGAACGCATCGGGCCGGGCGCGGAGCAAGCAGTGGGTGTCGTCGATGGAGGGCGGCCTGTACGGGGCGCGGCGTGCCACCGCGCTCGACTACCTCGTGGCGAATCACCGGCGCATGGTGTGGACGGCCCGGCGAGCTGGGATCGCCACGGTGGTCGTGTCGCCCGTGGCCGACATCACGGCCGTCCCGGGCGTGGACTGCGCCACCGGTGAGTGTGCGGGGTCGGTGTACCGCGAGGCGGTTCGGCTCGCAGACATCGACCCCTACCGGGCGGCGTCGCTGCTCCGGAGGGCGCGGGACATCGACCCGGTGGCGCTACGCGCGCCGACCGAGGCCGGTGATCGCCTGAGGGCCATGTGCGAGGAGGAAGGCGCCGTGTATGCCGATGTCGAGCGCCTGCTGCCAGAGGACAGCGCGCTCCCCGTGCCGTCGGGGGACCTCTTCGTGGACCCCGTGCACTTCTCGGCTGCGGGTCACCGCGCGATGGCGGTTGCCTTGGAGCCCTTCGTGGCGCGGGCCGCCTTCGGCGCCGCGCGGTAGCTGAGCCGGGTGAAACGTCCCGGGCTCGCCCCACCGCTCGTGCTGCTCGGCCTCGGTCCTGGCCTGGCCCACGCCCACGTCCCCCACGACGTGGTAGCGAGCGTCGCTGTACCCTCGGACCTCGATCCCGGCCGGCCCTGGTTCGCGCTGGTCACTGGGCCGGTCACGCAACTGGTGCAGAGCGACGACGGGGGGCGGCACTTCTCCGCGCTCGGGGGCGCTCCCCTCGGCGACGCGCCCGTGGGGGTGGCGCTGCTCGACGACGAGACGCTGGTCGTCCTGGGCGATTCGCGGCTGTGGTGGCGCTCCGGTGACGCCTGGGCCAGCGAGCCGCTTACTGGGTCGTTCGACGCGGTGCACGCGGTGCGGGCGGGCCTGCTGCTCGCGGGGCCGGCGGGACTGTACGAGGGGCGTCCGGGTGCCCTCGCGCTGGCGCTCGACGTGCCGGTGGCCGGCGCGCGGGGCGGTGATGCCCCCACGGCCTGGGGGTCGGCGGGTGAGCTGTGGTCCTGGGACGGCTCGTTCTGGGCCTCGGCTGGCCAGCTCCCGGGGACGACGCTGTTTTCCAGCGACGGCGTGGTCGAGGTGGCGGGCACCGGGGATGGCCTGTTGTTCCGTCGCGAGGTGGGCGACCAGGACTGGTTCGCCTGCGGGCCCCTCCCGGGCGCCGGCGAAGAGGAGAGCGCGGTGGTGCAATTCTCCACCGCGGGCGCCGAGGCGTGGGTGGCGACTGGGCTCGGCGTTTTTCGGTCGACCGACGCCTGCGCGAGTTGGGGTGAGGTGTCGACCGGGGTGACCGTCGCCTACGAGGGCGCGGGTAGTCCCGACGTCCCGGCTGAGGTTTTCACCTCGCTGCTGAGCAGCGCGTCCGCTGTCTTGTTGGCGGGCTGGTACGGCCTGCGCCTCGGCGACGGGGGGGGCCTGGACTGGAGCCGTGCCGCGGTCGTCCGCCCGGACTTGACCCGCGGCCTTGCCGTCGCGGGGAGCGGGCCGACGGTCTTCACCGGGCCCTACGCCTCGGGGCCGCTGGCCTCGCCCGACGGCGGCCGGACCTGGACAGCCGCGAACCACGGCGTGCGCGAGGGCAACGTCCAGGAGGTGCTGGCCCACGCCGAGGCCCCGGCCACCGTGTACGCCCTCGTGAACCACGCGGGCACGATCTCCCGCGACGGCGGCATGAACTGGTTCACGCCGGAACTGCCCGCGAGCGTGGAGCGCTTTTCCCTCGGGTTGGCGGCACGCGAGGTGTTCGCGGTGGCCGGGGGGCTCTACGTCAGCGGCGACGAGGGCCGGACCTGGGCGGAAGTCCCGGGTTTCGCCGACGTCGAGGGCGCCGCGGGCGGCCAGGTGTTGCCCCTGGCGGACGGGACTACGTGTGTCCGCGACGTCACGTCGGGAGGCCTCTGGTGCTCGGAACCCGGCACAGGGCGGTTTTCCGAGGCGATCGCACCGGGTGGCGACCTCGCGCGCGGCGCCGCCACCACCTCGCCGAGTGGTGAGCCCGTTTCGGTGGTGATCGTGTCGGGCGGCGACGTCGCGCGGCACGAGCCATCCACGGGCACGACGACCCGTGCCACCGTGCTCGATACCGACCGCTTCACCGCCCTCGCCACGGCTGACGACAGCACGATCCTTGCGGGGACGGCGGCCGGGCAACTCTTGTCGAGCCGCGACGGCGGCGACACCTGGACGGTGGTCGACACCGCGTTTCCAGCGGGCGTTGAGGCCCTCGCCCCGGCGCCGGGCTTCGGCCAGAGCGGCGAGTTGCTCGTGGCCACGGCCGCGGGGAACTGGATGGTGAGCCTTGGGTCCGGCGGGGCCGCCGACGTGGAGCCATTCTCCCCGGTGAACTGGATCGACGATGCCTCGGGGTTCGTGGGCCGGGAAGGCTGCGGCGACGTCAGCACCGATCGCACCGCCTCGCTCGACACGCTCACCGAGTTGGTCGCTGGCTGCGAGCTACGCCTCTCCGTGTACGGCGCGACGGTGAGCCTGCACGGCCGGGGTGACGGTGGTGTCGCGGAGGTGACGATCGACGCCGGGGCGGCATGGCCGTTGGAGGGTCCCGGCGCCGACACGACGGCGGCGCTGGTCGAACTCAGCGTTGACGAGGGCTGGCACGACCTGGTGATCGGCGGCATCGAGGGCGACGGCCTGTGGCTCGATTACGTCGTCGCGACCTCGCCGGGCGCGGTGTTGAGCCCGGTTCCGGGCTTGCCGGGAACCCCGGAGTCCCCGGGGTGCGGGTGCGGCACTGCCCGAGCGGGGGCGCCAGTCGTGGTGCTCGGTGCGCTGCTGCTGGCCTGGCGGCGCCGCCGGAACGGGCGGGCGGTGGGGTGAACGCCGGCGGGGAAGGAGCGCGGTTACAGCAACCCTGTGTGCATCCCGCGAGCCGGAACGCCCTACACTCGTCCACGCGTGGTCTGGGTGGTGATGCTGTGCACCGTCGCGGGTCTCGGCTGCGGCGACTCCGGGCGCGACCGGGACAGCAGGGTGGCGCCCCACCTCCCGGGCGACGCGGACACTGGCGACACCGCGAGTCCACCCCTGTCGTGCGGCGGTGTCCAGTCGGCGGATCCCGGCGACGTCCAGGCGCCCATCGCGCACTACTCCGGCCCCGTGGCGTACCAGCTCGCCTTCGACGGCGATCCTGACGGCGACGGCTGCAGCGACCTGTTCATGGGCTCGCCGTACCTCTCGCGCGAGGGTGGCGTCATCCACCGTGCGACCGCGGGCGGGTCCGACCCCATTGTCGTCCGGGCCGGGTGGCCGGGACAGCTCACTGGTTTTTCTCTCCACGTCGGTGGCGACCTCACCGGCGACGACGTGGTCGACATGGTGGTCGGGTCCGCCGATCTCGGCGGCCCGGGCCATGGCGGCGACGTGGCGATCTACCCGGGGAGCCCTGGTGGCATCCAGCTCATCGCCCCTGCGGCGGCGCTCCTCGGTGACGACGACCGGCAGGTTGGCTTCAGTGTCGCTACAGGGCCAGCCGACGACGACGGTGCCCTGGACCTGGCCGTGTCGTCCCGACGGCCGGGGGGGCTCGAGGTGTGGCTGTTTCGCGGGCCCCTACCCGCCCGGTTCGGATTCGGGGACGCGCTGGCGACGGTGTACACGCGGGGCGAGGGGGGCATCCTGGGAAATGGGATCGACCTCGTGGATCTCGACGGGGACGGGGCGGCTGAGCTCGTCGCCGGGGCACCCAACCTCTACGATGGCCTGGGCGCCGTGCTCGTGTTCGCCGGTCCAGTCACGGGCGCCCTAGCGGGGCTCGCCGCAGATGGCGCCTGGGTGGGTGAGCAGGGGGCCGGACCGGTGGGCGTCTACGCCCGGGGTGCCGGGGACGTGGACGGTGACGGGGTTGGCGACGTAGTGGTGGGCGTGCCGAATGATGACGAGGGCGCCGAGGACGCCGGGGCGGTCTACCTGGTGTCCGGCCTGCCCGCGGGAGAGTGGGGACTCTCGGCCGCGCGGGGGAAGCGCTTCCACGACGGCTACCGCGCTTCCGCGGGGAACACCGCCGCCTGTGGCGACGTGGACGGTGACGGTCACGCCGACGTGCTGGTGACGGGTCCCGGGTCCGACGAGCTGGTGGTCGACGAGGGCGCGGCTTGGTTGTTGCTCGGGCCCTGGGATGGGGTCGCCGCGATCGACACGGCGGCGCGGTCTTGGGCGGGCCCGCAGCAGGGCGGGTTGTTGGGCATGGCCGTCGCCTGCGGACAGGACTTCGACGGTGACGGGAGCGCCGACGCGGCCCTCGGCGCCCCGGGCACCCGGGACGTCTACCTGTTCCCACTGCCATGACCCCCGCGCGGGAGCCGCATCAGCTCGACAGCCGCCGCCGCGCCTCGCCGGCTGACAGGGCTTCTCCGCCGAGGCTGACCCGGTCCACGTTGTCGTCGACGATCTCCACCGGGATGCCCCGGCGGTGGCACCAGGCCAGGAGTCGCACCACCTCGCCGTCGCGACCGGACCGCTGGACCCGCAGCGCGGCGCCGGGGGTCGACACCACCGGTCGTTCCACCACCGGCGCGCGCCGTCCCACGGCGATGGGGCGCGGCTCGTCGCTGGGTCCGAGGCCCAGGAGGCGGTCGAGGAACCTCATCCCGCCGGGTTGCGGACGTACTCGTACTCGAAGGGGTTGCCGTGGATCCCCTTCGACGGCGGCGCGATCCACTGCGCGATCTGGCCGACACCCGTCACCTGGTGCATGAGGCTCGCGACGTAGTCGCGGTCCGCTTGGGTGGGCAGCCAGTGGTCGCGCTGGCGCTCCCAGTCAGCGGCGGCGATCAACTCGCCGGCCGGGTTGAAGTGCTCGTCGGCGTAGATCCCCTGGCGCCGGAAGAAGCGGCTGCTCGGCAGGGTGATCTCGCCGTCGTAGCCCTCTTCCTGGAGGGCCTTGTTCCAGCGGCGCACCACCCGCTCGCAGTCCCACACGTAGGCCCCGCGCAACACCTCGTTCATCGCGTTGCGCAGTGGCACCTCGCGCTCCACGACCTTGCCGCCGTCGACCACCGGGATCTTGTAGGCTTGGCCCAGCGCCACGTGCTCGTCGAAGTCTTTCTCCTCGTTCCAGCGACCCTTCAGTCCCGCCCCGAAGAAGTCGGCGGCGTTAGTGCTGATCTCGCTGCCGAAGAGGTCGAGGGAGTAGCTGTACCAGTAGTTCACCCACTTCTGGACCATCTCCACCGGGATGCCACCCTGGGCGCGAGCGCTGCCGTTGGGATCCTGCTTGGCAAGTTGCGCGCCTCGCCGGAGCACCCGTTCCACGCCGGTTTCCCCGACAAACAGGTGGTGGGCCTCCTCGGTGAGCATGAAGCGGCAGGTACGCGACAGCGGGTCGAAGCCCGACTCGGCCAGGGCTCCAAGTTGGAACTTCCCGTCGCGGTCGGTGAAACAGGTGAAACAGAAGAACGTGAGCCAGTCGGGGCAGGGCTGGTTGAAGGCGTCGAGGATGCGCGGCTTGTCGGCGTCGCCGGCGCGGCGGGCGAGCAAGTCGTCGGCCTCGTCGCGGCCGTCCTTTCCGAAGTGGGCGTGCAACAAGTACACCATCGCCCAGAGGTGGCGACCCTCTTCGACGTTGACCTGGAAGAGGTTCCGCATGTCGTACAGCGAAGGCGCGGTCTGCGCGAGCCAGCGCTGTTGTTCGACACTCGCGGGCTCGGTGTCGGCCTGGGTGACGATGATGCGCCGGAGGATGTTTCGGTACTCGCCGGGCACTTCTTGCCACACGGGGTCGCCGGCGTGGTCGCCGAAACCCACCCGGCGGTCCGGCACGGCGTCGGCCAGGAAGATGCCCCAGCGGTAGTCGGGCATCTTCACGTGGCCGAAGTGGGCCCACCCCCCGGGCTGCGTGCTCACGGCGGTGCGGAGGTACACGTCGTGAGCCTGGTAGCCCTCCGGGCCCATCTGGTTCCACCAGTCCAGGAAGGCCGGCTGCCACTTCTCCAGCGCGCGCTGCAGCTTCTTGTCCGAGTCGAGGTTGACGTTGTTGGGGATGAGCGACTGGTAGTCGATGCTGGGCACGGGGACTCCTCGAGGTTTCAGGTGCGGCGGTAGTCGTAGACGGCGCGCTCCGGGGCGCCGAACATCTTCAAGGCGCCGCGTTCGCCGACGGCGTTGGGACGCTGGAAAATCCAGTTCTGCCAGGCGGTGAGGCGGCCGTAGATCTTGTTGTCCATCGCCTCGGCGCCGCCGAAACGGAGGTTCTGCTCCATCCCGGTCAGCGCGTCGGGCGACAGCGAGCGACGCTCTTCCAGCGCGAGGCGGATCTCGTCGTCCCAGTCGATCTCGTCGGGGGTCATAGTGACGATGCCGAGTTCTTCGGCCGTCTCCGCGTCGATGAAGCCGCCGCGGGACAGGATCTCGTCGGCGGCGCCGGGGTTGGCCGGGTAGCGCGCCCGCAGGCGGGTGGTGCCGCTGTGCATCGGGAAGCGCCCCCCGCTCACCCCGGTGACGGCCACCTTGTTGATGCCGTCTTCGTCGGCGAGCATGTAGGAGCGGTCCGCCGCCAGGGCGATCTCGAAGAGCGAGCCCGCGAAGGCGCTGCCCGGCTCGACCAGCGCGAAAATCGACTTCGCCATGTTGTCGAGGCGCTGCAAGACCCGGGCCTGGAAGAGGCGCACCTCTCGGTTGAACCAGGTGTCGGCGTCCAGCGCGGCGTCGTGGGCCACCACCGCGTCGCGATCCCCCTCGCAGCGAAACACCAGCAGGCCGATGTCGAGGTGGTTCACGCGCAGGCGGAGGAGTGCGTCGTCGAGTTCCCGGAAGGCGCGCAGGGCCCAGGTGGTGGCGGTGTTGGACGGGGCCTCGGCGGGGGCGCGAACGGTGACGTTGGCCGTGCGCGAGTCGGACTCGATGCGGACGACCACGTGCCGGTACTCGAGGACGGTGGGTCCCACGCGGGGCGACAGGGCCTCCAACTCAACCGGGAAGGCGTCGCCCGGCATCGGGTTGTCGGCCGCGACCTTCGCCGCCCGGGCATCGATGCCGGCTTGCCACTTGCTCCGCGGGAAGGCGCCGTCGACGAACCCGTATTTCACGGCGTCGCGGGCCTTGAACCCCTCGGCCTTGGTGCAGAACACGTCGGCCATGTCGCGACGAACACGACGCTTGTCGGTCAGCCGGGTGAGGCCGCCGGTCCCGGGGAGTACCCCGAGCAGGGGGACTTCCGGCAGTGAAACGGCGGAGTTGCCGTCGTCTACCAGGTAGATCTCTTTGCAGGCCATGGCCAACTCGTAGCCGCCGCCCGAGGCGGTGCCGTTGAGCGCCGCGATCCACACCGGGCCGCCCTGGTCGCCCATCTGCTCCAGCGCTCCGCGCGTCTCGTTGGTGAACTTGCAGAAGTTCACCTTGAACGCGTGCGAGGCCTGCGCCAGCATGCGGATGTTGGCCCCCGCGCAGAAGATGCGGTCGTAGCCGCCGGTGAGCACGACCACCCGGACCTCGGGGTGCTCGAAGCGCAGGCGCTGCCCGACGTCGGCCAGCTCCACGTCGACCCCGAGGTCGTAGCTGTTGAGTTTGAGCTCGTACGCGCCGGGCCAGAGGGGGGCGTCCTCGTCGACGCGCATCTTGAGGGTGGCGACGGGGCCAGCGATCGACAGCTCCCAGTGGCGGTACCGCGACGGGTGGGTCTCGAAGTTCACGGGGGGATGGGTGCCGTCGGCCATGGGTGTTCCGGGTGAAGGGCGATATAGTGCATATCAGCGTCGGTTGCAAGCCCGATGATATGCATTATACTGCGCGTGTGGACGAGGTCGAGACGGACGAGCCGCTGCGGCGCCTGGGGGCGCGGGTGCGAACGATCCGGGAGGGGAGGGGTTGGACGCAGGCGGAGTTATCGCGGCGGGCAGGCCTGTCGCTGCGCTTCCTGGCCGACGTGGAGCACGGCACAGGGAACGCGAGCGTGCTCCGCCTGCTCGAGTTGGGCGCGGCCCTCGAGGTGTCGCCCGCGGTGCTGGTGGCCAGCATGGGTAGCGCCACCGACCCCGTGGCGCGATTCGCCGCTCTCCCCGGCCAGGAGCAGGCAAGACTGCTCACCCACCTCGGGCGCGAGACCGTGGCCCTAGTGGGGCTGCGCGGGGCGGGCAAGAGCACTGTCGGTCGCATCCTGGCCGAGCGGCTGGGGGTGCCCTTCGTGGAGGTGGACCAGGCCGTGGAGGAGCGCGCGGGCCTCAGCCTGGGGGAGGTTTTCGAGTACCACGGGGCCGGTCACTACCGCGACCTGGAGCGGGCGGTGCTGGAGGGGTTGCTCGGGCGGCGGGTGGTGCTGGCCACCGGCGGATCGGTGGTCACCGACCCCGGGGCCTGGTCGACCCTGCGGGCACGGGCACGCACCGTGTGGCTCCGGGCCTCGCCGGAGTCTCACCTCGCCCGCGTGGAGGCCCAGGGGGACCACCGGCCGATGCGCGGGCGCGCCGACGCGCTGGCGGAGCTGCGCGGTATTCTCACCGCGCGGGAGGCGTTGTACGCGGGGGCGGAACTGGTGATCGACACGGAGTCTCGCGCGCCCGAGGCGTGCGCGGATCGGGTGGTGGCGTGGGTGTCCGGCGGTGCAAGGTGAGGGACCCTTGCGCCGGCTGGGCTGTTCCGGGCTCGCCGGGGGCTTAGTCTGCGGTCGCTACCTCGCACCCCGGAGTCTTCATGTCTACCGCTTCTCTACGGCCCGGCGCCGCCTTCAAGGGCGCGATGATCGGTGGCGCCGCCGCCGGCGTGGTGAACCTCTCGATCTTCTTCGCCTTCGGGGCGGCGGGCGCGGCGTACATGATGGACCAGGGCGGGCAGCCCATGAAGATCCCCCTCGTGATGCCCTTCGCATCGACAATGATGGCCGCGCTGGCGGCGTCGGGCGTGCTCGCGGCGCTGCTGAAGTTCGCGCCGCAGAAGGCGTGGACCGTGTTCCTGGGGGTGTCGGTGCTGGTGTTCCTCGCCTACGGCGCGCTGCCGGTGATGGCGCTCGACGCGGGCGACACTCTCGGCATCGTCTCGCTGGAGCTGATGCACGTCGTCGCGGCGCTGGGCATCGTGGGCGGGATGAGGCGGTAGGGGCACGGCGGCTAGGTGGCACACCCCCGCTACTGGCCGTCGTCCGGATCCGTTTCGAACTGGGATCCCTCGTCGAGTTCAGCGTCGCCGCCTGGTAACAGCGGGCTCCGGTAGTGTTTCACCTCGATGGCGCCCAGTGCCGCCGCATCGACGGTCACACGTGCCCCCGCTCGGCGCTTGGCCACGTACGCCTCGTAGACGTCCCGGAGCCGGTCGTTCTTGACCTTCCGCAGCACGCTGCCTTGCATCTGCTCGAAGCTGCGCTCCACGGACTCGCGCCGGTCGGCGACCATCACCAAGTTGTAGCCCTGGTCGGTTTGGAACACCGGTGAAACGACGCCCACCGGCAGCGCGAAGGCCCGCTCCACCACCGCGGGATCCAGTCCCGCCTTGCCCTCGGGGGGCACGAAACCGATGTCGCCCCCTCGTCGCCGGTAGGGGTCCTCCGAGTGCTGGATCGCCAGGTCCTTGAAAGCCTCGGGATTCGCCGATAGTTGCGCGCGCAAGGACTCGGCCAGCGCTCTCGCCTCGGCGTCGGACCGGTCATTGTTCGTGAGCAGGATGCGCTTGACCTGCACCTTCTCGGGGACAACGAACTCGGCGCGGTGGGCGTTGTAGTAGGCCTCCAGCTCCTCGCGGCTGAAGTCGGCGTTCTTCACCCCGGAGTAGATCTCGTCCCGGAGCAGGGTGTTGACCATCACCTTCATCACCTTCGGGTCCCGGTCCAGTCCCCGGTCCAGGGCGTCGAGGTAGAGCAGGTGCTCGTCGACCAGTCGCTGCAGGACCTCGCGCTTCTCGGCGTTGGACAGCGCCACGCCGTCCGCGGCGGTGGCCCGGGCCGCGGCCTGCTCGAAGGCCGACCGCCTGATCTCGTGCCCCTCCACCACGGCGAGCACGGGGTCGTCGTCGGTTGAGGCGAGGAGGAAGAGCACGAGTCGCCACATTCGGGTCACCGCTGCGAAGGGAGGTTTATCGCCGACGGCCAGCTGGCGCCCGCGGCCACGGCGCCGGCCCAGTCGGCGTCGGCCACGACCGGGGCCACCTGCTGCTGCCCGACGCAATTGTAGAACGCGGGGAGACGCCCGCGCGTTAGCCGCCCGCCCCCATGCCCTTT
>CAYHRZ010000026.1:0-7609 GCA_964359125.1 uncultured Klebsiella sp.
ACACCACCTGCGCCGCGCCGAGCTGCCAGGCGATCCTCGACTCGGGCTCGTCGACCGGCGACGGGCGGTACTGGCTGGACCCCGACGACGACGGCGACGTGAGCGACGCCTGGGAGGGCTGGTGCGACATGAGTCGCGACGGGGGCGGCTGGACGCGGGTGTACGCCTCGCTCTGGCCCTACTTCTGGAACCCCGCCGACTTCGAGGCCCTCGGCGCCCCGGAAGACGACGTGTACTCTGCCCTCGGCGAGCGCGCAGACCTCGCCGGCACCGACGGCACCTACTCCTTCCGCCTGGAACTGGGCTACGGCGACACCCTCCACACCGGCCGTCGCGAGCACTATACCGTCTGGCAGCAGGGGCACGACCCCTTCACCGGCAGCAGCGACGGCAGCGACTACCTGTTCCTCGAAGGCGAGGAACCCGCGACCTGCTACGGCTTCAACGGCCTGCACGACCGCTACTACCAGCTGGGCGGCACGCACAGCATGACCACCGACGCCGACACCACCGACTCGGTGGGCTGCTGGTGGATGCAGGTGGTACCGCTGATGCAGTACGACGACGGCCGGGGGACGGGGGGCTACCTCGACGGCTACGGCGGGGCCGAGACGCACACGTGGCAGGTGCTCTGGATGCGGTAGGGGGCCCTTGCGATCGGCGAACGCGGAGTTCAAATCCGTCACCCGGCTCGCGGAATCGCTCACCGTAGCTTTGCCAGAGCATTAGGTTCCGGCCGGACTGGGCGAGGTCTTCGCTCAGGCGCACCGTCCCCGCTTCCGAACCGCCTCGGAGCAGTCGCCACTCCAGGCCGTCGGGGTGGATCAGGTTGGGGATGCCGCTGAACGCCTTGAACTGCTTCCGGTTGTGGGGATCCCCGCTGTCCTCCATCCGCGTGCCCTTTCCGGTGGCCTCGAGCTCGACGAAGCCAATGGTCTCAAAGCCGGACTGGACCCGGATCTCGAGCCTCTCGGCCACGTCCCAGTACCGGTACTCGGCGCTGGCGGCGACACATGGCCAATACCGCCAGGCCGGGCAGGCGCCTGAGCGGCCCAGAGCGCCTAATCGCTTGCGATGACTCGGAGGTACTTGCGGTTGAACTCCTCGGCGATCTCAACCATGCTCCGCCGCAACAACTCGATCTCGGATGCGCTGAGCATCCGGGGTCCGGGTGAGGTAACGAGCCTCCGATTCAGTAAGGCAGTCGAAACCGTGACCGAACCGGCCGAGCCACCACCTTTCGAGTTCGGGTCCATGTTTGCTCCGGAGTGCGTGGAGGGTGGAGGGTTGCAGGCAAAGCCCGGCCGAGTGCGGCTTTCCGGTGAGTACGCAAGCGCCGACCACCAGGCCACCGCTGGCCAGGACGTGACCCCGCAGGTTTGCGAGGGTGCCGCCTTGGCCGATGAAGTCATCCACGAGAATGTACTCGCATCCCGCGCTGATGCCACCCGCAAACGCCGCCTGGCTCGCCAGCCGTGCGAAGCCGGAGGCGCCGGTGTGCCGGACGACGTTGGCCTGCACCACCGCGCGCTCGACCTCGCACCCGAGTTGGAGGGCGAGACTCTAGGCCAGCACCAGCGGGATCGCGTTCACACCCGACGCCTCCAGGGCGTGGACGGGGAGGAGCCTCGGCTTGGGACCCCGAGCCATCTCCCGGAGAACTGCGGGAAGCGCTGGGGGCGTCGTGTCGGCCACGAGCCTCGCCGCCGACGCGCCGCTACCTGCCTTCGCCTCGTGGTAGTCAGGGTGACTCTGCACTTCCCGGGGTGAGGCGAGGATGATGACGTCGGCGAGCGCTGACCAGGGAAACCGAACCGCCCGAACCGCGTCCATCGTTCGAGGGCTATCGTGTCCAACGGCCCTGGTGCCGCCCCGCGATACACTCCCCCGTGCTCCTGCTCGCCCTTGCCTGTGCCAAGCAAGCGCCCCCGGGCGACACCGCGAGTCTCGTCGACAGCGCCGCCGACACGTCGGCCGACACGGCGGACACGGCCGGCGACACCGGCCACACGGGCACCGTGGACCCGGGCGTGTGTGGGGTGTGGTCGGGCGTGCAGCGCGCGGGGACGGCGTGGACCTACGTCCCCAGTGACGCTTACGTCGCGACCTATGGCATGGACGGGTCTTTTGTCACCACGGTGACCGCGATCGACAACGACGTGGTCACCCTGTCGACCGAGGGGCGCTACGACGGCGCCAACGGCTACTTCCACTTCGTGCGCGTCGATACCTGGCGTTGCGATGACCAGGGGGCCTGGTGGACGGGGAGCACCGCGCAGAGCGACGGTGTCAGCGGCAGCAACACCATCGCCCAGGAGGGTTGGCGCAGCTTCGAACCGGGTTGGCTGGTACGGCCCTGGACACTGGAACTTGGGACTTCTTGGGCCGACAGTTTCGCTCTCACCTCCGCGGTGAACGGCAGCGAGCCCGAGGTCGTGAACGCGACCTGCACCTCCACGGTGATCGACGAGCAGAACCGGGTCGTGGGGGCCGGCACCTTCCCCGCGCTACTCGTGGATCACGCCTGCACCGGCGTGTCGCTCGACGACCCGTGGCTGGCGGAGGGCACCGGGCTTGTGGAAAACGACGACGAGCTCCTGGAGCGTTTCGTCCCGTAGCGGCTAGGGTTCGCGCGGAACCCGGAGGACCGCCACGCCGAGGCCGTCGAGGCTCACGGTGTGGGCGATGCCGTCGTCGCCGGTCACCCCGGTGAGGACCTCCTCGGTGCCGAGTTTCCACGCGAAGTAACCGGGCATCTCGGTGAGGTGGACCGTCGCGGCCTCGGCGGACGAGTTCACCACCAGCACCAGCAACTCGTCGTGACGGGCCCACGCCCGAACCGCCTGGGCCGGCTCGGTGCGCTCCTCCAGGTACATCGGCGTGAACGACACCTCCGTCTCGCCCACCACCGTGCGCCAGTTCACGGTGGTTTCCTCGCCGTGCAGGATCCACTCGCCCACGGCATCGGCACCACCAAGGCGCTCGGCTGTCCACAAGAGCCCCTCGGTTGCTGTGGAACCGGCGTCGTACCGCGCGTGCCACCAGGCGAAGGGGAACCAACCCAGGGCCCCGCCCACGATCCCCGCGAAGCTGTCGTGGACGGCTTCGTCGGCGGTGGGCGACTGCCCCTCGTAGTCGAAGGTGCCCGGCAGCGTGAGCGGCGTGCGCTCGGCGGTGGTGTACCCGGCTGCCTCGAGGGCCTCGATCTCGCTCTCGGCCCGCCAGCGGGCCCAGACGTGGGGCTGCGCCGAGTACTCCACGTAGGCCCCGGCGCCGACCAGGTCCAGGTACGGGACATAGGGCAGGATGTCGTCGGGCGGGTAGTGCCCGGGGATGTACATGTAGACCGGTCGCGCGTCTTCTGCGTGGATCAAGCTGGACAGGTCCGTGACGGTGGCCATCTCGTCTTCGTACCAGTACCGGAGTTCCTCGGGCAGCGACCAGAACGCAACGCGAGGGTCGGCCTTCAAGAGGTCGAAGTCGGCGGCGTCGCGAACCTGTCCCACCACCTGTACGCCGTTGGCCTCGGCCACGGCGGCGAAGTTCTCGTAGGTGTCGTCGTCGAGGCTCACGTAGGCCTGCACGACGTTCACGCCGGCGGCGGCCAGGGTGGGCATGTCGTCTTCCGTGGCCTCGTACATCATCACCGGGAAGCGGTTGCCCGCGGGGTACACGCCCTCGGGCGTGACGTTGGTGACGGAGAGTTTCTCGTACACCGTGCACGCGCCGTGCGTGACTTCGAGAGCGAGCGCTCGTTGTCCGTCGAGGGTGAGCGCACACAGGGCGTGGCTCGCGTCGACCAGCGCGCAGGGCTGGCCGTCGACGGCGGCGGAGGCCCCCTCGGGCAGGCGGAGGAGCCAGTCGTAGCGGGTTCCGGAGAACAACTCCGACCCGTGGGTGGGCCCCGAGTAGGCCCAGTCCACCGTGCAGTCGCCGGTGTCGCCCGTGTCGCCCGTGTCGCGGACCGCGGTGTCGTCGTCGCCGGTGTCGCCCGTGTCGGTGGCGGCGGTGTCGTCGACCCCGGAGTGCTCCCCCGGCTTGTCGTCGTCGGGGCCGTCGGCGAGGGGCTGGGCGCAGGCGAGCAGGAGCATCGACGCCTCTTACCCGGGTGTGGGGTCCGGTGGCGACAGCGTGAAGGCGACGAGCCCGGCGGGCTGGTACACCCAGAGGGTGCCCTCGCCGGTGACCACGAGCCCACCCTCGCTGACCTGCACCGCGAACGGGGACCGCGTGGCGGGGGTGACGTCGGCGCCGGGGCGCTGCACGCGGAGCACGCCCGCGTCGAGGCTCAGGCGGGCCGGCTGCGGCGCGCCGAGCGTCGACATCGAACTGGCGTGGCGTAGCTGCAACTTCATCCCGGTCCGGTCCTCGATCCACGCCGCGATGCTGTAGGTCGACACCGTGTTGTTGAGCGACCGCCGGGTTGACCAGTACCGGAATCGGCGCGGGTCAGCGTCGACCCGCGACGGCCGGTCCAAGAGCCAGGCCGTGCCGCCGTCGGGGAGCTGCGCCCACCACCCCGGGTCCAGGTAGGGTGCCATCGCCGAGGTGCTCAGCACCCAGTCGCGGTACGGCAGCACGGCCGGGCTGCCGTGCAGCCAGGCGGCGAACCAGGTGCCGCCCACCAGCAGGCCTGGCCGGTTGCGGGTGGAGAACACGCGGGCGAAGGCCACCGCGACCAGGACGCTGGACGCGGCGGAAGGGAGGTACAAGAGTCGACGCGAGTAGGTGCCCGTCACCGCGTAGAGCGCGATCGTGCTCGCCAGCGTGGCGGCCATGGCCAAGACCAGCGGCCGCGCCGGGGTCCGACTCCCCACCCACACCGTCACCCCGAGGCCCGCGACGACCAGGAGCACCCAGCCCGCGCCCGCGCCGGCGAGCGGCGGCGCGATGCTGCCCAGCGAGGGCAGGACCAACTCCACCGGGGCCACGGCGAGCGCACGGGGATCCGCGAGGGTGCCGTAGCCTCCCAGCCCGCCGAGGACGGACTGCCGGGCGGCGAAGTACGCGAGCACCCCCGACAGTAGGCCGAACCAAGGCGCGCGACGGGGCGCGTAGACCGCGAGCACCGGCAGGAGCAACACGCCTGCCTCCTTGCTGGCCACGGTGACCATCGACCAGAACCAGCACCACGGGGTGCCGACGCTCAAGAGGGCGGCGCAGAAGCCAAGGACGAAGGGAATCTCCAGGTTGCGGGCCAGGGCGGGGACGATCTCCACCGCCAGGGGGTGGGCGGCGAAGAGAGCGGTGGCGCCGAGGGCGGCGGCCAGCCCCGCGTGCCTTCGGACCAGTCGCCCGAGGACGGTGCCGGTGGCCACGTGCAGGGCCAGCGACCAGGCGTGCCACGCCCAGGGCGAGGGGCCGAAGGCGGCGCGCAGGAACCAGAACTGCAACATGGCCAGCGGACGGTAGAAGTTGGCGTTGTCGCCACCCCGGCCGCAGGTGAGGGGTTGGACCAGCGACGCCGCGCCCTCGCCCGCGCAGGCGAAGTCGGCGAGGATGTCGGTGTCGGTCCAGCCGTCGTGGAGGGTCGGCCCGAACGCGCGCAGGGAGAGGAGCCCGGCCACCAGGAAAATCCACCAGCCGCCGTGATCGTCTGCGCGGCCAGCGGGCACTTCGTCGGGCACCCGGGAGCCTATCGCCATCAGGCGAGGTGGTGGCGCGGGATAGGACCCCGCGCCGTGCTCGCCTGCCCAACCTGCGCCAAGCCCTTCGCCGACGGTCGCTGCGACTGCCGTCGAGACTGGACGGAAACCGGCGGCGTGCCCGACTTGTTCGCGGCAGACGCCGATGGTAGCGCTGTCGAGGCGCAGCGTGCTCACTACGAGGAGTGGCCTGGCCGCGAGTACCGGCCCGACGACACCCTCGAGAGCGTCCTGGCGGACGCGCGGGCCGACGCCCTCGTGGCCGCGCTGGACGATCAGGTCCCGGCGCGAGCCGCCGTGCTCGAGGCCGGCTGCGGGACAGGGCGGCTGGCCAACGTCCTCGCCGCCCGCGGGCGGGACGTCCTCGGGCTGGATCTCTCGATGTCGGCGTTGCTGCGGGCGGAGGCTTTCCGCCGCCGCGCCGGGCTTGTGTCCGTCTCGTTCGCGCGGGCCAACCTCTTCCGTCCGCCGGTGACGCCGGGGAGCGTCGACGTCGCGGTGGCGCGGAGGGTGGTGCAGTTCACGCTGAACCCCGCCGCTGCCGTGGCGGCGCTCGGGCGGTGCCTGCGCCCCGGGGGCCACCTCGTCCTGGGCCTGCACCACCGCCACGCGCCGGAGGGGCCGGGGCCGGAAGCCCGGCCAGGCGCACCGGAGCCGTCGCGGCACACGGCCGACGAGGCGATCGCCTGGCTCGACGCGGCCGGGATCGACTTCGTCAGCTCCACCCCGGCGCTGGCGTTCGCGGGCGAAAACGGCCCACTTTTCGCCGCAGTGCCCGTGGGAAATCGACTCGTGCGGGAGCTCGTCGAGCTCGGCTGGCGGCTCAGGCCACCACCCGACGGGGACTGGGTGGTCGTGGGACGTCGACGCTAGCGGCGAAGCGGTCGACGGTACCCGGTCCGGGGCGATAGCCGGGGTTCATGTTGAGTCTCGCGGCCTGCGCGTGGATTGGCGAGGTCGAACACGCCCGGCGGTTGGGCGAACTCGACTCGGCGGAGGGCGCAGCCCAGGGCGGCCCCGTCGCGACCGATGAAGTGTGTGGCAACGGCGTGGACGACGACCTCGACGGCGACGCGGCGGAGTGCCGCCTCCCCGCCTCGCTCTCGGCGTTCGACCTGGAGTTGGGTACGCCCGAGGGGTGGGGAACCGGGCCGCTGGCGCTGGTGGACCTCGACCACGACGGTTTCGACGACCTCGTGGTGAGCTGCTCCACCGCTTACTCCGCACACGCGGCGTGCGGCGACCACGACCTCGTCGTGGTCAACGGACCGCTCACGCGCGCCAACGACGCGCCCTGGGCGGTGATCGACAACCGGCGGGGGGGCGACCTCGCCAGCGCAGGGGTGGCGATCGGCGACGCGACGGGCGACGGTTTCGGCGACCTGCTCGTGGTCGAGACCATGGGTGACGTGGGGCTGGGCGCGGTGACCGTCCTCGACGGCATCGACGACGCCTCCCTCGACGGTGGGTTCGGCACCGTCGAGGCCTACGCGACGTACGAGGCCGAGGGGGTCGGCTCGGTGGCCTTCGCCTCGCTGTCGCGCGTGGGCGACCTCGACGGCGACGGGTTGGACGACCTCGTCGTGGCGGACCCGGAGACGGGCCTGGGCACCGTGGTGGTGTTCTACTCGCCGATCCCCGAGGTCCTCGGCAATGCCGCCGCCGACGTGACGGTGCTTGGCGACGGCGGCGAGGAGGACGGGGGCGGGTTTGGGTACTCGGTCGCAGGCGCCCACGACGCGGAGGGGGCCGGTCGGCCCCTGCTGCTGGTGGGCGACCCGATCCACGCCGGCTTGTTGGGGAGCGTGTACGCGATGGACCTCGGTGAGGTGGTCGGGGCCGTGGAGGTCGACGACGTGGCGGTGGCGCGGGTGGACGGCGGCGCGTCCGACAACCCGGTGGGCCTGCGCATGAGCGCCGGCGACGTCGGAGGCGCCCGCGCCCCCCCCCGCGTGGGGGGGGGC
>CAYHRZ010000026.1:7619-21338 GCA_964359125.1 uncultured Klebsiella sp.
GATCATCGCCGGTCGCGACTGCGCCGACCAGGACCTCGTCTGCGACGGCGCCACCGACGTCGTGGTGGGGAGCGTTCACCAGTGGCTGGTCACCGGTCCGCCCGCTTCGTGGCCCACGGCCGTCGACCCCGACGCCTACCAGGTGCTCGACTACCGCGGCACCCGGCTGGGCGGCGACCTCGATGGCGACGGGGTCGAGGAGATGGTGTACGCCGGCGTGGCCGACGGCGACGACTGTTCCGCGTACGAGACGCGCACCGACCTCAACGTCAGCTACGGTGGCCCGGGCGTGACGCTCGGTCGCTGGGACGCCCGCGCCATCGGCTACTGCGAGGCCGAGCTTGCTTTCGCCCTCGGCACCAACGCCATCGTCGGTGACACCGATGCCGACGGCTTCGACGACGTGGTGGTGGGGGTGTGGAACAGCGTGGGCGACCCCACCCGGTTCGGGTACCCCTCGGGGGTCGGTATCTTCCGGGGCGGCGGCTGGTAGGCGGGGCGCGGCCCGGGGGCAGCGCACGCTTTGACCCGGGGTGGGCGTCGCGGTACTATTGACCCCATGTTGCACTTTCTCCTTGCCTTGTTGGCCTGTGGCCCTGCCGCCGATGCCTGGGACGTCAGCTACAAGCCGGCCGGCGATGCCGACGTGGACTCGGTGAAGGAGGCGCTCGACGAACTCTACGTCAAGTGCCGAACGCGCGACGTGGCCGACGAGACGCGCTCGCCCCTGGGCAGCGACGCCGAGAACCTGGCGCTGCGGGTGCAGGTCCTCGAGCTGAAAGTGCAACAGCTGGAGACGGAGGGACTCTACGACGCCGGCCACATCACCTACGACCCCCGGCGGACCGCCCTCTCGTCGACCTCGGTGCAGGACGCGCTCACCGAGCTGGAGAACCGGGTGACGAAGGTGGCCGAGGCCAGCGCGACCCCCGGCGTCGCCGGTGAGGGCTTGTTCGAGATTCCCGAGGACAACGGCGCCGCGCCGGGCGGCCCCCCCGGCTCGGGGGGGCCGGGCGGCAAGGGCGGGAAGGCCCCGCCCCGGGACAGGGGCAAGGCCGGGGGTGGACAGGGCGGAGCACCTGGCGGCGGAGAGGGGGGGCCTCCCGGTGGCGGGTCACCCCCGTCGCAGGCGCCATGAGTGGCGCTACCACGGTTCCAACCGAGCCGTGGTGGCGCGATTCATCGCGCGCAGGAAAGTGTCACACCTTGAAGTAGCGGGCCTGCGGGTGGTGGACGACGATCGCCGCGGTGGACTGCTCGGGGAACAACTGGTCGTCGGCGTCCATCGTGACGCCGATGCGCTCGGCGCCGAGCAGCCGCAACAAGTGCTGCTGGTCCTGCATGTCGGGACAGGCGGGGTAGCCGTAGGCGTAGCGACAGCCCTGGTAGCGCTTGTGGAAGAGGTCGGGGATGTCGCGGGCGTCGGCCCCGGCGATGCCGAGCTCGGCGCGCATCTGGCGGTGGACAAACTCGGCCATGGCCTCGGTCACCTCGACGGAGAGGCCGTGCAGGTAGAGGTACTCGGTGTACTTGTTGGCGGCGAACCAGTCGCGACACACCTCGGTGGCGCGCTCGCCCACGGTGACCAGTTGCAGCCCGACCACGTCGTCGCGGTCGGCCGAGACGAAGTCGGCCAGGCATCGACCCCCTCCCGCCTGGCGGGGGAAGGCCAGGCGCGTGCCGTCGGCGAGGACGATGGCGTCACCGTCGCGACGCGCGCTGAACCAGCCGTAGACGGCGCGGGGCTTGAGGATCTCCTCGCGGGCGCAACGGTCCAGGAGGTCCACGAGGATCGGTCGGGCCACCGTGCGCAGCTGCGCCGCGTGCTCCTCCAAGCTGAGGTTCTTTCGCAAGAAACCCCACTGGAACTTGTAGAGTACGTCGTCGTTGATCCACGGCGCCAGGGCCTTGAGTGGCACTTCGAGCAGTCGCGAGCCCAGGAACGGCGGCGCCACGGCGGGCGCCGGCTCGATGGCTTCGTTTCCGCGCGGGTCGTAGGGGAGGGGACGATCCGCTCGTTCCGGCGTGACGACCGGCCCGGCGCTCTCCGCGACGGGCAGGCTGTCGTCGTAGTTGGCGAGCTTCTCCATGAAATATAAACCCGCGAAAGCGTCTTTCGCGTAGGCCACCTTGCGTCCGTAGGTTTGGGAACAGTCGTTCTCGACGTAGGCCCGAGTGAGCGCCGCGCCACCGAGGACCACCGGCTTCGTCCACCCCTGGCGACGCATTTCTTCCAGGTTCTCCTTCATGATGACGGTGCTCTTGACCAGGAGCCCCGACATGCCGATGGCGTCGGCCTGGTGCTCGGTGGCCGCCTTGAGGATCTGGTCGATGGGCTGCTTGATGCCGATGTTGACGACGCGGTAGCCGTTGTTGGACAGGATGATGTCGACGAGGTTCTTGCCGATGTCGTGGACGTCGCCGCGCACCGTGGCGAGGACCATCGTGCCCTTGGCCGGGCCCTCCACCTTCTCCATGTGGGGCTGCAAGTAGGCCACGGCGGCCTTCATCGTCTCCGCCGACTGCAGCACGAAGGGCAGTTGCATCTGGCCGGCGCCGAACAGCTCGCCGACCACGCGCATGCCGTCGAGCAGCACGTCGTTGATGATCGTCAGCGCGGGGAGGGTTTGCAACGCCTCGTCGAGGTCCCGGTCCAGGCCGTTGCGGTCGCCGTCGACGATGCGGTCCTTCAGGCGCAGCTCGGCTGTGGCACCACGCACCTTCTCCACCTTCGCCTCCTTGCGGTCGGCGAAGATCGCCAGGAGGCGGTGCAGCGGGTCGTAGCCCTCGCGGCGACGGTCGAAGATGAGGTCCTCGCACACCTCCCGCACCTCGGGCTCCAGCTTGAACAGGGGGGCGATCTTCTCGGCGTGCACGATCGCCGCCGTCATGCCCGCCTCGCGGGCGTGGTGGAGGAAAACCGAGTTCAGCGCGTGCCGGGCCGGGGGGTTGAGCCCGAAGCTGATGTTGGACAGCCCGAGCACGATGCCGCAGCGCGGGAACCGCTCGCTGATGAGCTTGATGCCTTCCAGTGTCCAGAGCCCCAGCTTCCGGTCGTCTTCGTTGCCGGTGGCGATGGTAAACGTCAGGGGGTCGAAGAGGATGTCGTCGGGTTGCAGCCCGTGGCGGTTCACCGCGAGGTCGTAGAGCCGCCCGGCGATCTCGAGCTTGCGCTCGGGCGACTTGGCCATGCCCTCCTCGTCGATGGTCAGCGCGATCACGCCGGCGCCGTGGCGCCTGCAAAGCACGCAGACCTGGTCGAGTTTGCCCTCGCCGTCTTCGAGGTTGATGCTGTTGACCAGGGGCTTGCCGCCGATGCGCTTGAGCGCCGCTTCCAGCACGATCACCTCGGTGCTGTCGATCACCAGGGGGGCCTGGACTGACTGCACCAGCCGCTTGACGAGCTCGTCCATGTCGCGCACCTCGTCGCGACCCACGAAGGCGGTACACACGTCGATGGCGTGGCTGCCCCCCTTCACCTGGTCGCGCCCCATGCCCACCATGCCGTCCCAGTCCTGGGCGTCGAGCAGGCGCTTGAACTGGCGGCTGCCATTGGCGTTGGTGCGCTCGCCGATCGCGAAGATGTCGGCTTGCTGCCGCAGCGAAACCGGGCTGTACAACGACGATGCGGAAGGCACGAACTCCGGGGTGCGTCGGCGGGGTTTTTGCCCGAGGACGCGCGCGGACACCGCCCGGATGTGGTCCGGGGTCGTCCCACAGCACCCGCCCACCGCGTTCACCCCGTCTTGTTCGATGAAGCGGGCGTGCCAGTCCGCCAGCTCCCCGGGTGACAGCGGGTAGCAGGTCTTGCCGTCGACCAGTTGGGGCAGCCCGGCGTTGGGCAGGACCGAGATGCGTCGTTGAGCGTGGCGGCCGAGGAAGCTGATGTGGCTCGCCATCTCTTGCGGGCCGGTGGCGCAGTTCAGCCCGATCAGGTCGATCGGGTACTGCTCGAGCACCGTGAGCGCCGCGGCGATGTCGCTGCCCAGCAACATCGTGCCCGTGGTCTCCATCGTCACCTGGGCGATGATCGGGATCCGCTTGCCCAGGGCGCCGAGCTCGTCGACGATCGCGGCCACGGCGCACTTGGTCTGCAAGAGGTCCTGGCAGGTCTCCACCAGGAGCACGTCGGCGCCGCCGGCCACCAGGCCCCGCACCTGGAGCCGGTAGCCGGCGTACATCTCGTCCCAGTGGATGTGCCCCAGCGTGGGGAGCCGCGTCCCGGGCCCGATACTACCAGCCACGAACCTCGGGCGTGCCTCGGTGGAGAACGCCGCCGCCGCCTCCCGGGCAAGCTCCGCCGCCACGCGGTTGATCTGCTCGGTGTTGTCCTGGAGGCCGAACTCGGCGAGCACCCAGGGCGCGCCGCCGAAGCTGTTGGTCTCCACGATGTCGGCGCCCGCCTCGAAGTACCGGCGGTGGATGCTCTCCACCACGTCGGGTCGACTGAGATTGAGGACCTCCGAGCAGTTCTCCAGGTCCCGGTAGTCGGAGAGCGGCAGGTTGAAACCCTGCAGTTGTGTGCCCATGCCGCCGTCGAAAATCAGGACCCGGTCGTCGAGGGCGTCGAGGAAGGTGCTCATGCCGGACGGTATATCACGATATGGCGATAGTCAGTCGACGATTCCTTCGGCGAGGCGGGACAGCGGCAGCGTCCGGGTGAGCAGCGCCTCCTCGGGCGACACCGTCGCCGGGTCGGCGCCGTCGGGCAGGACGACCACCAGGAGGGTGTCACCGTCGAGCAGGCGCTCGTCGACCGGTTGGCCGTGTTCCCAGAGGTCGAAGATGAACTGTTGGTCCGCCCACCCCCGCAGGTCGATCTCGCCGCAACTCTGGCAGCGGTGGACCGTGAGTGCGTCGAGTAGCTCGACCTCGCGGACCAGCGCCTGCTCCTCCCCCTCTTCGTCCATCGCGAACAGCACCAGCGCGGGGGTGGCGCCTTGCGTGGCCGCGTTCCATGCCGCGCCGAGGGTCAGCACGTCGGCAGTGGCGCCGAAGTCTTCGAGCGCCATCGCTGGGCGTTCCTGGAGCACCAGCCGCACCCGGCTCGCGCCGTGCGGGGTGGTGATTTCGACATCGCCCTCCGCCGGTAGTTCCGGGTTTTGCTCCAGCAACGCGGCCGTCAACTCGATGGCGACGAGGAGGGCGTCGAGGTCGGCCGCGTTGGCCGCAACCGGGGTCATGCCCTCCACGGCCGCGGCCGCGGGCACGAGGTCGCCAAGGAGCACCAACCCGAGTTCCTGCAAGTCGGCGCGGTCATCTTCGTCGATGGCGCTGGCGGGGTGGAACATCAAGGCCACGACCCGCGGCCCCTGGTCGTCGCCCGTCCCGTCCTCCTCCAAATCGTCGTCCGATTCCTCGGCGAGCCACCGCAAGTCGGCCTCCGAGGCGTACAGGCCCAGGCTCGGGCTGTCGTCGTCGACGGGAAAGGCGAGGGCCATGCCCGGGATGCGCGGGTCGTCGAAGACCAGGGCCTGGCCGAGGGGGAGGCGGCCCCAGGGGTCTTGTTCCAGGAGCCGCCTGCGCCGGGGGATCCAGGCGGGCGCGTCGGCGTCGGGGAAGCCGGGCAGCGGCGGCAGCGGTGGCGCGTCGCCGAACAGGTCGTCGTCGGCGGCGAGCGCTTCGGACAGGAGCGGCAGGTCCTCCACCAGCTCCACCCGCGTGCTGGCGGGCAGGTAGCGCGAGGCGATCTTGGCGTCGGCGGGCTCTTCCATGTAGACCACGCCGGGCGCAGGCTTCCGCGCCGCGATCTCGTCGGCGAGGGCGCGGATCACCTGGGTGAGGCTGGAACCCGTGGTGGAGAAGACGATCACCGCGTCGGTGTTGGCCGCGTAGAGGGCGAACGCGCGCTCGGGCCCGGGTGCCTCCTCGATGCCCACCTCCCACGCCGGCCGGGAGGTTCCGCCGCGTGCGCCGCTCGACTTCGATTTCCACTTGCCCATGGTCGATTTCCTCCGCTAGCGAGTGCCGATGGCCAGCACGGTGGTAAAAGCGGGGGCGTTGCGATCCACGTGGACCACCTGCAACCGCGCGTCGTGAAAGCCAGCCTCGGTGAGCAGGGCGGCGAGGTCGGCGAAGCCGAGGTGACGGTGGCCGAGGCGGTGTTCCACCCACGCGTGCGTGTGCGGCGCGAGGTCGAGCACGGCGACCTTCCCGCCGCCCACCAGCGCTTCGCGGCACAGCCGCAGTGCCGCCACCGGGTCTTCGACGCAGTGCAGCGACTGCGACAGGAGCACCAGGTCCACCTCGCGTTCCCGTAGCGGCGGCGCCTCGATGGTGCCGAGTCGCCGCTCGATGCCTGGCGGCAGGCGCTCGAGCACCGCCGGGTCCCGGTCCACGGCGATCACCTGGCGCGCGTGCTGGGCGAGGAGCGCGGTGAGGCGGCCGGTGCCCACGCCGAGGTCCGCGATGCGCATGGGCGGCAAGACCGCGAGGAGCATGTGGGCCAGCGCTTCCCAGCTTCGACCTGGTAAGTAGTCGCTGCCCAGGCCCTCGGGGGTGGGCGACTCGCGCTCGGCGAGCACCCGGGACAGCGCCTGCGCGTCGCCATCGGGGAGCGGCGCCCCGGCGACCAGGCGCACGAACTCGGCCTCACCCTCGGGGGTGGCGAGGGTGTAGCGGGAGTGGGCGCCGTCGCGCCGGGCGGTGACGAGCCCCGCCGACTTGAGCTGGGCGAGGTGCCCCGACACCGTGGACTGGCCCACGCCGACGATCTCCTGCATCTCCGACACCGCGAGCTCCTCGCGGGCCAGCACCGAGAGGATCCGCAGGCGAGTGGGGTCGCCGAGGGTGCGGAAGAGGTCGGCGCGCGACATGCGAACCGGCATATCGCGAGGGGGCGATGGCGGCCGGGAGCGACGGCCACGCCGTGGGCGGATACCTTGTCGCATGGAACGCGTGGGCAGGGTGTTTCGCAGCCCGGAGGAGGCGGCGCAAGCGGATCGCGAGGCGATGTGGGCGCTGTCGTCGGCCGAGCGCTTCGCCATCGCCTGGGCGATCCGCGAGCGCATCTACGGCAAGGATCCCCCCGACGTGCGTGCCGACCGCAGCGCCGCCCGGATTCTCCGGCGGTGAGCGAAAGAGCCTACCCGCCCCTGTCCGGCGACATGTCCGAGTTCGTGCGTTTGCTGGGCGTGCACCGCGTGGAGTACTTGCTGGTGGGTGGGTGGGCCGTGTTTCTCCACGGCTACCCGCGCGCCACCGGTGACGCCGACTTCGCGTACCGGCGCGAAGCCGAGAACTGTGTCAGGCTCTACCAGGCGTTGCGGGAGTTCTGGGGGGGAGAGGTCCCGGCGGTGAGCTGTGCTGCGGAGCTGGAGCAGGAGGGGGTTGTCGTCCAGTTCGGCCGACCGCCCAATCGTATCGACCTGCTCAGCGGCGCCGCCGGGTTGGACTTCGGCGAGGCCTGGTCGCGCCGGATTGTCGTGCCCGCGCCAGGCGACGGAGAGCTCATCGTCTGTTCGCTCCGCGACCTCCGGGCGATGAAGTTGGCCGCTGGCCGGCCGCGCGACGCGGACGACCTCGAGAACCTGCCGCTGCACGAGGGCGACGAGGGGTAGGGAGGCGGGTGAGCGCCTACTCGCAGGTGTAGGCGGTCGCCTGGTCGGTCGCCGCGCCGACCCGCGCCCCGGCCCCGGGGCGAAAACGGGGAGATCGCGACCGGCGCCGCGGGGACGACGCGAGCCGGCGCCGGCGGAAGGCGGCGATCCCGGGGCGCCACCCGGCGCGTGGCGGCGTGCGGAACATGATCGCGACATGTTTTGCACGGAATGCGGAACGAACCCGGGGGGGTGCGGCCTCACCGGTTGAGTTTGTTCCGCCTCCCGGGGCTCGGTGGGACGCCCGGGCAGCCTCGTGCCGCTCGACGACGCCGTCACCCGGCCGGTAGTGGAGCTTCGCCCGTGGCGGCGAGACGTCGTCATCACGCTATGCACGGTGGAAGCGGAACAAACTGACAGGGTGCGAGCTCACCCCGCGAGTTGGTTCCGCCCGGGGGTCGGTGAAGGCGAGGTTCCCTACTTCGCGGCGGGCACCCCCGGGCGGCGCCGCCGAGGAAGCCAGGAACTGGGGAGGCCAGGAAGGGGTTTCTGCCACGCGGGTTCGGTGCCGCGATCCGGGGTGGCGGCGAACGCAGCGGTGAGCCGGCCGGTGCCGCGCCCTGGGGGCGACGCCGGCGCGCGATGAATCGCGCGACCACGTGCGGGCGCCAGCGCGTCTGGGCGCCGAGGGTACGGTCGGCACGCACGGTCGGGCGCCTACTCGCAACTGTAGGTGTCGGCGTCGCAGGTGAAGTCGCTCACGCCGTCGAACGAGTACGAGGCGTGCACGGCCAGGCTGTCGTGGAAGTAGCCGTCCCAGGACGCGAAGGCGATGTCGTCGGGGGTGTTGTCGGTGTCGCCGGCGCCCCAGTCGGTGTTGGTGGAGGTGATGGTCACGTTGTAGGGGTTGCCATTGTAGTAGTCCATAATGGCAACGAGAACGGCACCCCCGGACGTCGACTCGATCGAACTGTTGGCGAGGATCTCGCTGTCGACGAAGCTGAGCGTCGTCGCGCTGCCGAAGACGGGGGGGAACACTGTCACGGCACCACCCCAGTAACCCTCGTTCCGCGTGATGCTCACTCGCTCGAACACCCAGGAGCCCAACACCCCGAGGGCACCCTCTGCAAGCCCATCGCGGTCGAACGGGCTGTCGCACTCCGCGTCGGACTCCCCCCCGGAAGTGCAGTCGTCCCCGGTCCACACGGTGGCCGACTGCTCGATCGCGAGGTCCGACAGGCGAAGGCTACGCCCAGCCGCCTCGCTTACCAGCCCGTGGCCTCCCGCAACCAGAACCGAGTCAGTCATACCGGCACCCCTGATGAGCACCGTGGAGGGCGACCCCGTGGCCAGCAGGTCCAGGTACCCCTTCACCTCGTGCCGCCCGGGGCACACGTCGACCACGCCGTCGAGCTCGACGGCTCGGGCCACGGCCCTGGCCAGCGAGGCGTGCGCCTCGCCGTCGGCGGTGACCGCCATGCCGACCTCGCAGGGTTCTTTCGACACGACGTTCTCCGCGCAAGACCACAGCAGGGGCGCGGCGGCTATCGCCGGGAGGCCGCTCACGGCGGCAACACGCGGAAGAGATCCTGGCCGCCCGTGGGCACGGTCATGGCCTGCATCGCCGCCACCACGAGCTTGCGCATCGCCTTGTCGGTAGCCTTGTCGGCGGCGTCGTTGCCCGTGAAGTTGAAGCGGTTGTACATCACCACCATCGTGAGCCCGCGGGATCTCGGCGACGTGCCCTCGAAGTACACGTCGGCGGCGCCGCCGGGCACGTGGCCGACCTTGAACCAGCTCCCCTTGCCGTGCCAGCCGCCGCTCTCCCAGCCGTAGCCCATGCCCTGTCCCTGCCCCGTGGCGCCCTGGTACTGGAGCATCTCGCGGTACCACACGTCGTGTTGGAACAGGGACTGGCGGTAGAAGGTCTCCCTTGCGTAGAGCGCGAGGTCGTAGGCGGAGCTGATCCAGCCCCCGGGGGCGTCGGTGAGCCGGAGGCGGCGCTCGGCGTAGGGCTCGTAGTCGTCGAGGTCGTTGCCGGTGTAACTGCCACTGGAGGTCTGGTAGGACTGGGACTCCGACGGCTGGGTGCCCGAGCCCCCCGGCCAGTGGTACCCGAAAACGGGCATCTCGCCCACGCCGCGGTCGGTGGACAGGTCCGGACCGATCCGCGTGTCGCGCATGCCCAGCGGGCGGAGCAGGGCCTCGCGCACGAAGGACTCGTAGCCCCGGCACGAGGCCGACTCCACCACGCGCCCGAGCATCCAGTAGCCCAGGTTGGAGTAGCAGAAGTGCGAGCCGGGCTCGAAGGCCAGGGGCCACATGTTGAAGTAGCGCAACATGTGGTCGTGGGTGACCGGCCAGGTGGCGCGGTTGGTGGCGGCCATCTCCTCCTGGAAGGAGCTGATGTTCTTGTCCATCACGCCGCGGAAGCCGTTCTTGGTGTAGGTGACGTAGGGGTACACGTCGGCCACCGCACCAGCTCTGGTCTTCGACTTGGAGTACCCGTCATCGAACCCCCCCCCCCGGTGGGTGAGCAGGTGTTTCAGAGTGATCCGGTCGCGACTGGTGCCGGCGTCGCGCCCGTCGCGCTTGCCCGGGATCCAGTCCCTGCCCACCAGCCCCCGCTCCACGGCCTCCGGGATCCGCTGCAGGTCCACGTACTCGTACAGCCGGACCTCCATGTTGTCCACGATGCCGAGGTCGGCCAGCTTCATGATCGCCCAGGCGGTGAGTGTCTTGCTGACACTGCCCACCCGGAAGCTGCTGTGGGGGCCGGCCCAGGCGGGCGGCTGGTCGATCGTCTGGTACAGCGCGAGGTTGGTGAGCCCGGCGCAGTGGACGAGCCGGCCGGAGCCATCCAGCAGGGCGAGCGCCGCGTTCGGCACTTCGTAGGCTTCGAGGAAGCGGGCGAGTGGTAGCTCGACCGCCTCGCGGTCGGCCGCCGAGAGCAGCGAGCCCCCAATGGCATGGACCTCGCCCCGCCCGCCGAGCCCCGGGTGGTACACCGTGTTGGCCTGCTGCTGGTGGTACTCCCCGGGAAGGTCCTCCGTGCAGGCGTGGCGGCGCGCCGTGGGATCCCACCAAGGCGTTGCCGCGCCCGGGAGGGCAGGGGGCGGGGCCCCCGCCGGGTTGCCCGAGGGCCCGCGCCGGATCCGCGGGTCCAGCCCGGTCGATCCGGCCGCGACCGCGCGCGCCGCCGGGCCGCCGATGCGCGGGTCGGACGGGGCGGCGAGGTCTCGGATGCGGGGGCCCAACGGGCTAGCTCTTGCGCGGCATACCGGTGATCAGGAAGGTGACCGCCGGCGTGGTGCCGGTGAGGCCGGGAACTTCCCAGCGGATGTACTTGAGTAGCTCGGTGACGCGGAGCTTCTGCGCGGTGATGGTGGTGTTCACCACCGCGAAGGTGCCGGCCACCACCCAGCCGTCCTCGGTGTCGAGGTGCATGCCGGTGATGACGCGGACGGTGGCGGTGGGCGAGCTGGTGCCCTCCAGCGCGGGGACGTAGAGCAACAGGTCGGCGATGTCGAACTCGGAGACGTCGAGGGACTGCTGGATCGCCTGCTTGGTCACCACGGTGGTGCGGACGGGCTGCGGCGTGAGGTTGAATTCTGAGGCCACGGGATTTCCCGGGGTGGAGGGTGTGCGACGCCGCGGGGGTCGCGACATCATGGCACAGGTATTTCTGCGGCGGCGGCGGCGGCGGCGGCGGCGGCGGCGGCGGCGGCGGCGGGTTGACAATCTCCTGGCAATTGACCTCGGCGCGATGAATCGCGCGGCTACGGCGCTTGGGACCCGTGCGCGATGAATCGCGCGACCACGGTGGGGTGGATCACGCGTCCCGCCCCTTGACGCCCCTCGGACCCGCGACTATTACTTGCACGATGACGCAACCACGCAAGTATTCACTCGACGCCCTGCTGCACCCGCGGCTGTTCAAGGCCCTGTGCGACCCCACGCGGGTGTCGATCCTGGGCTGGCTGGCCACGCAGCGCCGGCCGCGCACCGTGTCGGAGGTGGCGTCGTCGGGTGCCTGCCCGGTGGACCTCTCGGTGGTGTCGCGCCACCTCGCTACCCTGCGCGACGCGGGCATCCTCGGCGCCGACCGGCAGGGGCGGGAGGTGTTCTACAGTTTCCGCGCCGAGGCCGTGGTGACAGGTCTGCGCCAGCTTGCCGACGCGCTCGAGAGTTGTTGTGTCGTCCAACCGGAGAAGGAGACCAGGTCATGACCACCTTGGAAGCAGGCCTCGACAAGGGGCAGGTGCAGAGTGTCTACACCGGGCTGGCACCCGTGTACGACTTCTGGGCCAACATCACCGAGGTCCGCGCGCGTTCCCGGGCCCTGGAAATCGCGGCCGTCGTGGACGGCGAGTCGGTGTTGGAACTCGCCGTGGGCACCGGCCTGGCCTTCGTCGAGTTGGTACGGGGCAACCCCAGTGGCACGACCACCGGGGTTGATCTCACCCCCGCGATGCTCGCCCGCGCCCAGGAGCGGCTGGCCAGGGCCGCGCTGCCCGGGAAGTTCACCCTGTCCCCCGGCGACGCCTACGCGCTCCCCTTTGCCGACGGGTCGTTCCACCTGCTGCTCAACAACTACATGTTCGACTTGCTCCCCGAGGGCGACTTCCCCACCGTGCTGGCGGAGATGTCCCGGGTACTCCGCCCCGGAGGCCGGCTGGTACTGGTCAACATGGCCCAGGGGGAGCGTTGGCAGCACCGCCTGTTCGAGAACCTGTACCGTTGGTCGCCCCGGCTGATGGGCGGTTGCCGGGGGGTGGAGATGCTCGGGCCCGTCGAGGCCGCGGGCTTCGTCCGCGTCCACCGTGAAGTTACTGTACAAGCTGGTTTCCCGTCTGAAGTCATCATCGCCTACAAGGAGTCCCCCGTGACTGACACGATCCTCGCCACTCCGCTCCGCCTCCCCTCGGGCACCCTGCTGCCCAACCGCATCGCCAAGTCGGCGATGAGCGAGGCCATGGGCACCCGCTCCGGGGATCCCACGCCGGCCCTCGCCCAACTCTACGGGCGGCTGGCCCGGGGTGGCGCGGGCCTGCTCGTGACCGGCAACGTGATGGTCGACTGGGCCGGCCGCGGCGAGGCGGGGAACGTGGACGTACGCCCGGGCTCCGACCCCGCGGCCTGGAGAGCGTGGGCGAGCGCCGTGGGCAACACGCCGACCCTCGTGCAACTCAACCACGCCGGTCGACAGGTCCCACGCCTCTTGAACCCCGCGCCGGTCGCGCCCTCGGCCATCCCGGTGGCCATCAGCGGGGCCTTCGCCACGCCGCGTGCGCTCGGCGACGAGGAGATCGAGCTGATCGTCCGGCAGTTCGGCGACGCGGCGGCGTGGGCCGCGACCGCTGGCTTCGCGGGTGTGCAAGTCCACGCGGCGCACGGCTACCTCGCCTCGCAGTTCCTCTCGCCCCGCAGCAACCACCGCACCGACCGCTGGGGCGGCTCGCTGGAGAACCGTATGCGCTTCCTGGTGGAGGTGTACCGGGCGGTCCGCGCCGGGGTCGGGCCGACCGCCGTGGTGTCGGTGAAGCTCAACTCGGCCGACTTCCTCCGCGGCGGCTTCGAGGAGGACGACGCGCTGGTCGTGGCGCGGGTGCTGGCCGCGGAGGGGGTGGACCTCCTCGAGGTGTCGGGAGGCACCTACGAGCGGCCGCAGATGATGCTCGCGCCCTCGTCGGCGGCGCGCGAGGCCCACTTCATGGACTTCGCGGCGCGCTTGCGGCCCCAGGTGGCGTGCCCGGTGATGCTCACCGGGGGCCTGCGCACCCCCGCCGTGATGGAGCAGGTGCTCCGCGAGGGGGTGGCCGACGTGGTGGGCTTGGCGCGACCCATCGCGGTGGACCCCGACTTCCCGGCCAAGATCCTGGCGGGGCAGTCGGCGGCGATCGTCGTGCCCCCGCCCAGCGGCACGGTAGGCGTGGCCGGCGATACCCTCGTACACCAGTCGCGACTCCAGGCGCTGGGGCGCGGGCAGGACTCGTCGGCGTCGCCGGCGTGGTGGTTGCTCGCCAAGAGCGGCTGGGAGATGATCACCGCCCGGGGCGCGGGGTAGGCCGGCGGCTCGCCGGGTTAGCCCAAACTGTGCCTGAGCGATCGGTTGGCGCTGGGTGACGCCCTGGACGCCGCGCTGCCCCACGTCTCAGGCCCCCTTCGCGCGCTTTCGCGG
>CAYHRZ010000027.1:0-10940 GCA_964359125.1 uncultured Klebsiella sp.
AGAGGATCATATCGCCCCGGGGGGACGCCGGAGGGAGCGGGGGACGCCGCCAACGCGGTGGACCGGCATTGGCGCTAGGCGCCGACCACCTCGTCCAGGGCAAGGTGCACCTCGACCACGCCCAGCACGCGGCGAGCCTGCCATCCTCGGGCCCGCGCAGCGCCGACGTTCACGGGGTTGTCGTCGAGGAACAGCAGTCCCCCGGCGGGTCCCCCCGCGATCGCCTCCAGCGCCGCGAAGATGGGCGCGTCGGGCTTGAGCGCGCCTGCCGCGTGCGAGGTGATCACGCCGTCGAACCACTTGTCCAGACCACGTTCCACGTGGAGCGCCCAGTGGATGGCGTTGGTGTTGCTCAGGACCAGCGCGCGAAGGCCGGCGGCCCGCACCCGCGCGACAGCCTCCGCTGCACCGGGGAAGGGGCCGGTCGCCCACGCCGCGAAGGCCCCGAGGAACGCTCTCTCGTCCACGCCGACTCGGCACAATGTGGCCCCAGCGACCGCGAACTCCGACCGTGTCGACCGGCCCGTCTCGAAGGCCCGCGCGACGGGGTGGTGCACGATGAACCGCCACCAGTCCGCGAGCCCGAGGCCGGGGGCGAGCACCGCCGCGATCGCGTCGTCGTCGAATCCGACCAGGACGCCCCCGAGGTCGAACACCACCGTGTGCACGTGCCGCATGGCGGCCCCTACCCCCGCGCCCGGATCACCTCGAGCCCACCCATGTACGGCCGCAGCGCGGCCGGCACCACCACCGAGCCGTCGTCTTGCTGGTAGTTCTCGATCACCGCCACCAGGGTACGTCCCACCGCGAGCGCGGACCCGTTCAGCGTGTGGCATAGCGTCGTCTTCTTCTCCCCTTCCCGCTTGAAGCGTAGCTTCAACCTTCGCGCTTGGAAGTCGGTGAACAGGCTGCAACTGCTGATCTCCCGGAAAGCCGTCTGCCCCGGGAGCCACACCTCCAGGTCGTAGCCCTTGGCGCCGCCGTTGCCCACGTCGCCCGCGCAGCGGGCCACCACCTGGTAGGGCAGGTCCAGCCGTTGGAGGATCGTCTCCGCGTGCCCGGTGAGCGTCTCGAGGGCCGCGACGCCGTCTTCCGGGCGCACGATCCACACCAGCTCCACCTTGTGGAACTGGTGGACGCGTACGATGCCGCGCGTGTCGCGACCGGCGGATCCTGCCTCGCTGCGAAAACATGGGGTCGAGGCGAAGTAGCGGATGGGGAGCTGGGCCTCGTCCAGGATCTCGTCGCGGTGCAGGTTGGTGACGGGGACCTCGGCGGTGGGCACCAGGTAGGCCGCCTGGCCGGCCAACTCGGCGGTGACCTTGAAGAGGTCTTCCTCGAACTTGGGCAGTTGCCCCGTGCCGGTCATGGTCTCGGCGGTGACCATGTAGGGCACGAGCACTTCGCGGTAGCCCTGCGCCTCGGCGATGTCGGCGAAGAAACTGGCCAGCGCCCGCTCCATCTTCGCCAGCGCCCCCGAGAGCACGTAGAACCGGCTCCCCGAGAGCTTCGCCGCGCGCTCGGGGTCGTACATGCCCAGGGCCAGCGCCACCTCGTCGTGAGGGCGCCCGCCGGCGCGGGGGTCCCCCCACCGGCGCACCACCACGTTGCCGTGCTCGTCGATGCCGTCGGGGGTGTCGGGGTGTACCTGGTTGGGCAACCAGTTCAAGAGCGCCAGCTCCTCGGCGTGCAGGGTGGCGATGCGCTCGTCGAGCGCGGCAGCGCGGTCGCTCGCGTCTTTCACCTCGAGCTTGAGCACCTCGGCCTCGGCCCGGTTCCCCGACTTGAGCAGGCCCCCGATCTGCGGGGACAGGCGGTTGCGCCGCGCCAGTTGCTCGTCGCGCTCCACCTGGGTGGCGCGCCGGAGCGCGATCAGCGAGACGAGGCGGTCCACCATCCCCAGCGCCTCGTCGCCCGCGTTGCGGCGGCGGAGACTCTGGCGGACGGCGTCGGGGTCGGTGGCGACGAGGTTCGGGTCGATCATGGCGGGAGGCGGCTAACCCACGGCTGCGCCCGCTAGTCGTCGCCTTCGAGCGCCGACTCCAACTCCGCGTAGGTGTGGGCGTCCTTGCCGCGGGTGGCGTCGAGCCCCCGGCGCCACAGGGCCTGCGCCCCCGCGAGGTCCCCCGACTCCTTCATCGCCATGCCGAAGTGGTAGTATGCGGCCCCGTACGCTGGATGGTGCAACAAGAGGTTGTCGAACGCAGCGAAGCAATCCGCCCATTCCCGGGTCTTGCGCAGCTCCATCGCGAGCGCGTACAGCCCGAAACGGTCGGTGGGCTTCTTGGCGACGTAGTCGCGAGCGGCGGCGAGGCGGTCGGACACGACAACTCCCGTGGTTGGCCCCCGGCGCCGAAAACGGCGCGGCGCGGCGGGGCGCGGCAAGGTATCCTACCGGTCGCCCTGGAGGCAGCGTGCCCCGTTCCGTCTGCATTGCTCTCGCGCTCGTCGGCTGCTCCGACGGCATCGTCAACCAGTCCACCGACAAGCCCGACACCGGCGGCACCGACGAGTCGGGCGACCCCGACATCCACGTGCTGGTCTCGGAGGTCGATTTCGGCTCGGTCAAGTACGGCGAGCGCCACACCCAGTTGGTCACCGTCGTCAACGAGGGCGGCACCACCCTGAGCGTTTCCAGCGTCGCCGTCGACGCGCCCTTCCAGGTGAACCCGCTCTCGCTCGAACTCACGGCGGGCTCGACCGCACAACTCACCCTCACCCTCACCTCCGACGCCTACGAGGACTTCGCCTCGGCACTGGTGCTCAGCAGCAACGACCCCGACGAGGCCACCGTCGAGATCCCGGTGTCGGCCTCCACCATCGTCGACAACGACGGCGATGGCTACGACCTCGAGGCCGCGGGCGGCACCGACTGCAACGACGACGACGTGACCATTCACCCCGACGCCTACGAGGTCTGGTACGACGGGATCGACGAGGACTGCGACGGCGGCTCCGACTACGATCAGGACGGCGACGGCTACGAGTCCGACGCCTTCAACGAGGATTCCACCGAGGGCGGGGGCGACTGCCAGGACTCCGACGCGTCGTTCTACCCCGGCGCCGAGGACGCCCCCTACGACAACCGCGACACCAACTGCGACGGGGCCGACGACTACGACGCCGACGGCGACGGGTCCCGCTCCTCCGACTATGGAGACGGTCGCGACTGCGACGACAACGACGCCGAGGTCAACACCAGCGGCGAAGAACAGCTCAACGGCAAGGACGACGACTGCGACGACGACAGCGACAACGGCGCGGCGTTCGAGACCACCGAGTACATGTACACCGGTCGCAACAACTACGACCGGGCCGGCTGGGCCACCGCCATCGGCGACCTCGACGGGAACGGCTACGCGGAGCTGATCGGCGGCGTGCCGTACTACGGGGCTTCCACCAGCAGTTCCACCTCCGGTGGGGCGGTGGTGATCTTCGAGGGTGGCACGGACTTGCCCGACGAGAGCACCGAGACGGATCCCACGCCCTCGGGCGACCTCCGCGACGCGGACCAGCTCATCGAGGGCGACAACAGCTCCGACCTCCTGGGCAGCTTCGTGACGGTGCTCGGCGACTTCGACGACGACGGCGACGGCGACCTGGCGATGGGCGCCACGGGGGTGTCCGCGGGCGCCGGGGCGGTCTACGTGCTCAACGGTGGCGACGCCCTCTCCGGTCGCGACACCTCCGACTCCGAGTTCATCCTCACCGGCTCGTCGAACTCCAGCCTCGGCCGCGGCATCGCCACCGACATCGACCTCGACGGCGACGGTCTCGCGGACCTCGCCGCCTGCTACAGCGAGTCCAGCAACAACGCGGTGGCGCTGGTGTACGGCGGCAGCTCGGGCAGCACGACGCTCAGCAATGCCGACGCTCAGTGGACGGCGAGCGGCAGCGACTCGGTGTTCTACCGAAACGCCCCCGTGGGCGGGGACCTCGACGGCGACGGCTACGAGGACCTGGTGTTCTCCGACGGTACGGCCGACGTGTCGGCCACCGACGGCGGCGCCGTTTGGGTGGTGTGGGGCGCCAACGCCCGCTACAGTGGTTCAACCAGCCTTTCCTCGGTGGGGACGACGATCGCGGCGGGCTCCTCGTCGTCGGCCGGCTGGGGCACCGCCTCGCAGCTCGGGCCCGACTGGGACGGCGACGGCGACAACGAGCTCTGGATCTACGCCGACGAGTTTGGTCTCTACGGCTTCGAGGGCGGCGCCGCCCGGCGCGGAACGGTCACCGCCGCCGACGCGGCCGTGAGCTACGCCTGGTCGAGCGGCTACGCCGACGCGGCCGGCCTGCGGCAGATGGGCGACTTCACCGGCGACGACATCAACGACATGATCGTGTACTTCGAAGACACCAGCGGCTCCGGGACGATGATGTACTTCGACTCGGCGTTGCAGGACGGCAGCCACGACCAGAAGACGGTGTGGGGCGGCTACATCAAGGGCACGACCTCCCACGGCAACGGCAACGCCGGCTACGGACTGGCGCCCATCGGCCGCGACATCGATGGCGACGGGCACGACGACTACAGCACCGGCGACCCCCAGTGGCACGACCCGGACGCGTCCACCTCCGGCTCGGAGGGGATGATCTACGTGTTCATGAACGAGGTCCTGCGGGACTAGCTGCGAGGCGGGGGCTGGGCGGGCGCGATGACTCGCGCCGCCACGATCCCAGGGGACCCTACCCCACCAGCACGCGGTAGATCCCCTCGATGGCGCGCGACCAGCGCAACGTGAGCTGCGGCCCGAAGAACAACCAGACCAGCGCGCCCGCGCCGAGGAAGGGGCCAAAGGGCACGGCCACCTGGAAGCGCTGGCGAATAGCCCTGAGGAAGGCGAGCAGTTTCCGGATCCACGACAGCGAAGGGTCGTGTGGCCAGGCCGGGGGGTGCGCCACGATCCGCGCCATGGCCAGGCTGCCGCCGAGCAGCGCGCCCGCGGTGGAGCCCACCATCAGGATGGCGAATAGCCCCGGCAGGATGCCGAAGTAGGCCCCGAAAAGGGCCATCAGCTTCGCGTCGCCCCACCCCATGCCCTCCTGTCGCGTCAGGAGCCAGTACCCACCGATGATCGCCCCAATCCCCGCGCCACCTGCCAGCGCGCCGACCACCGACTGCTGCCAGGTCGGGGCGCCGTCGTAGCCCAGGTAGCCGAGCAGCGCGGCGCCGCCGATCCCCACCGGCACGCTGTAGATGCTGAACTCGTCGGGGATGATGCTGTGACGCAGGTCGATGAAGGCCATGGCCACCACCGCGAAGCACAACCAGAAATACCAGGCGAACGCGACGAGGTGAGCGAGGTCGATGTTGGCCAGGTCCGGGACCACCTCGCGGAAAAGCACCACCGCCAGCACGCCGAACTGGGCCTCGACCAGGGGGTAGAGGGGGGAGATGTTGGTCTTGCAGTGCCGGCAGCGGCCACGCAGCAAGAGCCACGAGAGCACCGGGACGTTGTCGAAGGCCGCGATCGGGGTGCCGCAACTGGGACAGGCGGACCGGGGGGACACGACGGAGCGGTCCTCGGGCATCCGGCTGATGCACACGTTCATGAACGACCCGAACAGGAGCCCCAGGAGCCCGGCGTAGCCCGAGAAGATCGCGTAGGCGGTGGCCGGCGTCAAGGCGCGAAGGCGTTCACGGCGTCGATCACCCGGGCCACGTCGGCGGGCGCCAGGCACTCGTGCACCGGCAACGCGAGCGACTCGGCACAGAACCGGTCCGCGTTCGGCGTCGGGGCGTGCGCGATCCCGCTCAAGGCCTCCTGTCGCGACAGTGGAATCGGGTAGTAAATCGCGCTCTCCACCCCCCGCTCGGCGAGGTGCTGGCGGAGCGCCTCCCGACGGGGGACAGTCACGACGTACTGGTGAACCGGGTGCCCCGGGGAGCGAGCCAGGCGCCTGACAAAGCTCGGCAGTTCCGCGTCGTACACCGCCGCGTGGGCCTGGCGCGCGGCCACCCGCGCCGGGAGGTCGTCGAGGTGCGCGAGGATCACGGCGGCCTGCAGGGCGTCGAGGCGGCTGTTGGCGCCCACCGCGCCCCGCACCCGTACATGCTCGTTGGGGGCGGGCATGCCGTGGTGGGTCAGGCGCAGGACGGCCGCCTGGGTGTCGGGGTCGTCGGTGAGGACCAGGCCCCCGTCGCCGGCGGCGCCCAGCGTCTTGGTCGGGTAAAAACTCATCGCCCCGATCGTACCGTTTCGCGGCGCGGGCGCGGCGCCCACCACCTGGGCGAGGTCGTCGACCACTGGCACCGGCAGGTCGGGCACCGGGCAACCCTCGCCGTACAGGTGCACGGCGATCACGGCGCGGGTGCGCGGCGTCAACGGCAAGCGGGTGGCGTCGAGCAGCGGGAGGTCCTCGCGGACGTCGGCCACCACTGGCACCGCCCCCACGCGCGCCACCGCGCCCGCGGTGGCGAAGAAGGTCACGGCGGGCACGACCACCTCGTCGCCGTGCTTGACGCCCAGCGCGAGCAGGGCGTAGACCAGCGCGTCGGTGCCGCTGTTGGTGCTCGCACCGTAGGTCCAGCCCATGACAGCGGCCACGCGACTCTGCACGGCGGCCACCAGCGGTCCCCCGACGTAGCGCCCCGATCGCAGGACCTCCAGCACCGCGCGCTCGGCGCGGTCGGCCCCCCGGGCGTGCCGGGCGGCCAGGTCGGCCATGCGGATCACTTGAAGTCCCGCCTCTCGAAGATCCACATCGCCACCGCCAGCACCGCGACGGTGTAGCCGAAGCCGTAGGCCGTCGCCCACGCCAGTTCCGAAGTCGGCACCGCGATGCCGTGCACCGCCTCGGCGCGGATGTTGAAGGCCTCGAGGTTCGGCACCACCCGGTAGAGCACCTCCACGCTGGACTTGAAGAAGCCCGGGTCGGCGCGCTCACCGAAGAGGCGCAGGTCGTCGGCGAAGTGCCCGATCAGGTAAATGCAGACCGTGAACGCCGATGCCGTCATCGGCGCCGCGAAGGTGGAGAACAGGGTCGCCCATGCCGTCAAGAGCGACAACTCCAACATCAACATCCCCATCGCCAGGTACACCTGGATCGACGGCAGCCCCTGCTGCATCCCGAGGATCGCCGAGTAGAACGCCGTGAGCAGGGCCACCTCCGCCGCCAATGTCAGCCACAAGCCCAGGTACTTCCCGAGCAGTAGCTGCCAACGAGGCATGGGTTTGCTCGCCAGCGTGTAGATCGTCTTCTTCTCGATCTCCTTGTACACCAGGCCTACGCCGAGGAACACGGCGATCACCGCCGCGAGCAGGCTCGTCCCGCCCAGGGCCACCCCCCGCACCACCTTCTCCGTGTCGCCGATCGCCACCTCGCGCAGCGCCAGCGACAGGCACAACAGCAGCACCGCGAAGAAGAGGATGCTGTGCAGTACGCGATCCCGCACCGCCTCGCGGAAGGTGTTGGTGGCGATGACGAAGACCCGGCTCATGCCAGCACCCCGAGGCGCTTCTCGTTCACCAACTTGGCGCGCTCCACCTCGTCGAGCAGCACATCTTCGAGGGTGCGCTGGTTGGGGTGGACCGATACCACCGAGCCGCCGCGGGCCCGCACCTCGTCGACCACGGCGTCGAGCTGGGACGAAGCCACGCGCACCGTCACCCGCTCACCCTCCCTGCGGATCAATTGCCCCGGCACGTCGCCGCCCACCAGGAAGGTGCAGTCGACGTCGTTGCTTGTCTGGCCGAGGAGGCTCTGCACCGTGCCCAGGCCCCGCAGCTCGCCGCCCACCACGATGGCCACCTGGTCGCAGATCGCCTCCACGTCCGACAGGATGTGGCTGGAGAAGAACACCGTCTTGCCGCTGCGGCGCTCCTCCAGGATGATGTCGCGGACGAGCACGCGACCGAGCGGGTCCAGGCCACTCATCGGTTCGTCGAGCACCACGAGGTCCGGGTCGTTGACGAGGGCCTGGGCGATGCCGGCCCGCTGGAGCATCCCCTTGCTGAACTTGCCGAGCGGGACGTTGCGGAAGCGGGAGAGCCCCACCCGCTCGAGCAGCGCGGCGACCCGCGGCCCCCGGTCCGCCGCCGGGACCTCGGTGAGCCGCGCGTAGAAGTCGAGGAACTCCCAGGCGGTGAGGTGCTCGTAGAAGTACGGGCGCTCCGGCATGAAACCCACCCGGCGGCGCGACTCGGGGCTGTCGATCGACACGCCGTGGATCCAAGCCTGTCCCGATGTGCGCGCTTGCAGGCCCATCAGCATCTTGATGGTCGTGGTCTTGCCCGCGCCGTTGGGGCCGACGAAGCCAAAGCTGCTGCCCGGCTCGACGGTCATGCTCAGCCCGCTCAGGCCGGTGAAGGGGCGACGCCAGAACCCCGAGTAGTAAATCTTACCTAGGTTTTCTGTGTGAATCGCGGGTGTCATTTGGGATACGGGCTCGGAACCGCCGCAGCGCTGATCGCTCGCCGGTGGAGGAGAGGTAATCCGCCACCGCCGCGCTGGGCATGGCCCCGGCGCCGCGCCAGTTGCAACGGGTGCAGAAGGGGCCGGAGTCCGCGAACCGTCCCTCGGCGTGGGCCACCCGCCAGCGGTGCATCGTCGCCCCGTTCCAAAGTTCAGAAAGCGGGACGTCGCGCACGTTGCCGATGACGTTCTCCAGTCCCTCGTCGAGGCAGCAGGTGGTGACGCGACCGTCGACCTGCACCATCGGCGTCTCCCACAACCCCGCGCACGCCGGTCGCGACGGTGGCGCTTCGAACCCCAGCGCCGCCCGCACCCGGGCGCGCAGGCGGTCGCCTAGACGGCGCGCGTCCACTGGCCCCCGACGCGCCGCTCGTGCGGGCGGTAGTCGGCCTTGTAGCGGAGGTGGTCGCAGTCCGACACGTAGAAACCCAGGTAGTACCACTCGTAGCCCTGCTCCCGGGCCCACGCCAACTCGGCCAGGGCGCTGAACACGCCCAGGGAGCGCCAGGACTCGCCGGGGTCGAAGTAGTGGTACACGCTGGACAGACTCCGCGCACCGACGTCGACCACGCTCACGGCCACCAGGCGCTCACCCACCAGGTAGCGGAACTCCAGCGTCTTCACGCAGGTGTGGACGACCCAGGCCCGGTAGGCCTCGGCGCTCAAGGGCTCGCCGCTGCTTGACAAATTCCTTTCCAACTTGTGCCGGTTGAACATGGACAGGCGGGTGGCGTCGACCAGCGGCACCCCGACCTCCACGCGCACGTCGTCCTGGTTGCGTCGCAGGACCCGGCGCTGCGACTTGCTGGGGACGAACTCGCTCACCGGCACGCGCAGCGGCTCGCAACCCTGGCAGGTCGGGCACGCCGTGCGGTACAACATGCGGCCGCTGCGACGGTCGCCGGCGGCCAGGCAGGCGTCGAAGTCGGCCCCCGTGAGCGGCGTGACGGGCACCCGGAGCGGCAGGCGGGCCTGCTGCCCCTCGCGGTAGGGGCAAGGCTCCACCTGGTCCCAGAGCACGCGGAAGTTCACGGGAACATCGTAGCGCGGTAAGGGGGAGTCCATGGCGGTCGATGTCTCCAGGGAAGGCCCCGTGGGCGTGCTCACGCTGGATCGCCCCGGCAAGGCCCACGCCTACGACCGCGCTCACCTCGACCTGCTCGCCGCTGGCCTCCGGGCGCTGGCCGACTGCCCGGTCCTGGTCATCCGCTCCACGGGGGACCGCGCCTTCTGCGGCGGTGCCGACCTCGGCGCCATGGAGCAGGCGGGGCCACTCGACGCGCTGGACCTGCGCTCCCAGCACGTGTTCACCACCCTCGCCGGCTTTCCGGGTGTCACCGTCTGCGCGGTGCAGGGGCCCGCCGTGGCCGGCGGCTGCGAGCTGGCCCTCGCCTGCGACCTGCGGGTGGTGGGGCCCGCGGCCACGTTCTCGCTCCCAGAAACGAGTCTGGGCCTCGTCCCCTCGGCGGGCGGATGCACCCGCCTGTCACGCCTGATTGGCGTGTCCAGGACGAAGGCCATGGTGCTCGGCGGCGAGGTGGTCAACGCGCCGACCGCCCTGTCGTGGGGGTTGGCGAACCGCCTTGCCGAGGACCCCCGCGCCGCCGCACTGGACTGGGCCAGGGAGGTCGCCGCGAGGGATCCCGCCGCCCAGGGGCTCGCCAAGCAGGTGATCGACGCCGACGTGTCTACCGCGTCGTTGTCCCGCGAGCGCGTGGCTGAGGCCATCCTCTACGCCCGCAAGCGAGGCACCTGAACCGTGTCCACCGACCCCTTCGCCCCGCACACGCTCTTCGGCTTCCCGATCTTCATCACCCTCCTGGCCGGCCACGAGGCACACCGCGAGCCCCTGCGGCAACACATCCTGGGCCTCAAACAACGCTTCCCCGGCGTGGTGCGCAGCAACCGCCACGCCTGGCACTCCGGCGCCGAGTGGGCCCAGCACCCCAGCGAGCACGTGGCCTGGCTCATCGAGAAGGCCACCAAGTTCGGCCACCGCGCGCTCGGCCGCTACCACGAAGACTGGGCCCGCACGGAGCTGAAACTCGCGGGCTGCTGGGCCAACGTCCTCGGCCACGGCGGCGGGAACGCCCCGCACCCCCACGCGCCCACCCACTGGTCGGGGGTGTACTACGTGGCGGTCGGCGCGCTCCCCACCGAGGCGGGCGACTACAGCGGCATGATCGAGTTCCTCAACCCCAACCCGGCACTGGCCCTCCTGGGACAGTCGGGGAACTACGTGCACCCGCCCAAGGACGGGCTGCTCATCATCTTCCCCGCCTCCGTCACCCACTTCGTACACCCCCGCTTCGCCGACGACGAGCGGATCAGCATCGCCTTCAACTTCAGCGTGGTGCCGCGCGCCTGGTTTCAGTCGCCCCGCACGAGCTCGATGCGTCGGTCGGGCCGGCCGTCGGGCCCCGTGAGGGCGCGAAGGTCCGCGCTCGGGCGGACGAGCCCTCTCACGTAGAGGCCAGCCTCCGCGAGGAGCCGGGCGATATGGGAGCCGATGTGTCCGTTCGCTC
>CAYHRZ010000027.1:10950-21313 GCA_964359125.1 uncultured Klebsiella sp.
GGCCGGCCGCCCCGCGACTACTCCGAGCAGGTCCCGTAGAGCGCGTACTCCACCTCGATGACGCTCCCGCCCGCGGGGATGTGGTCGTCGTCGAAGTCGATGGACTGGTCGATGGAGTTGTAGGTCCAACCAGACGTTTGCACCACGCCGTCGATGCGCACCTCGATGCTCTCCGGCACCGGCGGCTGGCTGAGCTCGAAGCTCGAGAGATCGACTCTCGAGGCCTCGGCGATCGACTCGAGGTGACTCGCCCAGTCCGTCGCGCACACCGACAGGTACAAGCCGCCCGTCGCCACCGACATGTAGTAGAACTTGTCGCTCGGCGAGGCGGTGGCACAACCGGACGGCCAGTCGCCGGCGATGGCGTTGACCACGACCAGGTCCGTGTCGCTCTTGAGCGACCAGAAGTGGTTCATGTACACGTCCCAAGTCTGCGTGCTGCTGTCGGGCTCGTCGGTGACGACGATGATCGAGAGCTTCGAGTCGTCGCGCAAGAAGTCGCTACCCGGGCCGGCGTCGCCGCCAGCCTGCGTCGCGTTGTAGGCCATTTCCGACGGCCGCTCGTCGCCCGAGCCACTGGTGCCCGCGAGCGCCTGGGCGACGAACTCGTCTTCGAGGTCCGGCGTGTCGGGGGTGATGATGTCGCCCCGGAACGCGGGGTTGTCGGTGGTGATCACGCCAACCTGGTAGTCGTAGTCCGCACCCGCCAGCACGGCCGCGAAGGAGGCGAAGTTGTTGGCCAGGTTGGTTTGCTCCTCCGCCATGGAGCAGGAGTTGTCGATGACGAAGAGGATGTCGGTGCTCGACTGACCAGCCTGCTCGAACACGTCGAGGTTGTCGTCGAACAGCTCGCCCGCCCCCACCTGCTGGGCCTGGGCCTCGCTCTGCATCGGGTCGTTGCTGCTGACGACGACGAAGCCCTCGTCGGGGTAGTCGTCGAGCGGGACGTAGTTCACGAAGACTTCCCGGCTGTCGCCCGGGGCGATGGTCCACGGCAAGACGCCGTTGACCTCCTCGTTGTCGTCGAGGCCCATGTCGTCGCTGGCGGTGATGTACTCGAAGCTCGACACCACGAGGTCGGCGTTGCCGATGTTGGAGATCGTGACGGGCTGCTCACCCTCGCAGCCGATGTAGATGGTTCCGAAGTTGTAGCTGACCGGGTCCAACTGGATGATCGGCGCCACGCCCGCCCCGGTGAGCGGTACCAGGGTGGTGGCCTCGTCGGGGTCGTCGCTCTCGATCACCACGTTGGCCGCCGACTCCGCCGCCGTGATCGGGGCGTAGGTGACCGTGAAGGTCGTGGAGGTCCCGGGCGGGATCAGGATCGACCCAATCGCCGAGTACGAGAACGGCTGCGAGATGTCGTCCAGGTACAGGTCGGTGATCGACAACGAGGCCTCGCCCTCGTTGGTGACGGTGATCGTCTCCGTGGCGGTCTCGCCGTCGCCCACCATCAGCTCGCCGAAGGCCACCTTCTTGGGATCCACCTTGATGTCGGGCTCGCCTTCTTCGACCCCCGTGGTGACTTTCTCGGCGGTGTTCTCGATCTGGTACTCGCTGCAGGCGAAGAGCGCCAGGGCGAGGACAGGGGAAAGGGAGAGGGAGGTACGCATGCCTGTGGCTCCGTGGTCGGCGGTATTAACGACACGTCATCACCCCCTGTGACAAGGGGTGTTTTGCAAACTCACTTCACAACGCTGCCCGCGGCCACGTCGTGCAAGGGGCTGAGCAGTGAGGCAATGTCGGCCCCGCCCGCCGCCAGCAGCATGCCCTGCGACTCGACGCCGCGGAGTTTGGCGGGCGCCAGGTTGGTGACCACCACGATCCGCTTGCCCACCAGCACCTCGGGCGCGTAGTGCGCGGCGATGCCAGCGACGATCTGCCGCGGCGTGGTCTCGCCCACGTCGACCTGGAGCACCAAGAGCCGATCGGCGTTCGGGTGTTTCTCCGCCGACAGCACCAGCCCCACGCGCAGGGCCACCTTGCTGAAGTCGTCGTAGGTGATGGTAGGGACGAGGGGGGTTTCGGTCACGGTGGGCTCCGGTTTGACGGGGGAAACAGGGGAAACGGGGAGCGGCTCGGGGGCCGCCACGCGCTGGAAGAGGGGGTTGCCGGGCCGGGCCTTACTGCCGGTGGGGAGCACGTCGAAGGCCACGCGCAGGTCCGGCGCTGCCAGTCCAAGCCGCGCCAGCACGTCGGCGCAGGCGCGCGGGCACACGCAGGCCAGGTGCGAGGCGACGATGCGCTGCACCTCCAGCACGGCGCGGATCACCTCGCCCAGCCTCGCCTCGTTGCCGGCCTTGGCCAGGGCCCAGGGGGCCTCGGTGTCGACGTACTTGTTGGTGGCGCGCACCACCTCCCACAGCCCCTCGAGCGCCTGCCGGAACTGCAAGTCCTCGATCTCGGCGCGGAAGGTGGCGGTGGCTCGACGCGCCACCGCCAGGAGCGCCTCGTCGCCGGGTGACAAGGGACCCGGGGCCGGCAGCGGCGTGCCCACCCACTTCCCCACGCGGTGGACGAGGTTGCTGAAGTCGTTGACGAGGTCGCTGTTGAAGCGCTGGAGGAAGGCCTCGGGCGAGTACTCCCCGTCGTGACCGAAGGGGATCTCGCGGAGCACGAAGTAGCGCAGGGCGTCGGACCCGTACTGCTCCAGCAGGACGTCGGGGTTGACGATGTTGCCCACCGACTTCGACATCTTGCTGCGGTTCTGCAGCCACCACCCGTGGGCATACACCTGCCGCGGCGGCTCGATCCCCAGCGCGAACAGCATCGAGAACCAGTACACGGTGTGGAAGGTGAGGATGTCCTTGCCGACGAGGTGCACGTCGGCCGGCCAGTAGCGATCGCGCTCCGGTCCGAGGGCGGTGACGTAGTTGCTCAACGCGTCGAACCACACGTAGGTGACGTACTCCCGGTCGAACGGCAGGGGGATGCCCCACGACAACCGCGCCGCGGGGCGGCTGATGCACAGGTCGCCCAGCGGCTTTCGGAGGAAGCCCAGGACCTCGTTGCGGCGACTCTCGGGCCGCACGCAGCCGGGGTGCGCGTCGAGCCAGGCCACCAGCCGGTCCTGGTACTCGCTCATGCGGAAGAAGTAGTTGCGCTCGGTGAGCCACTCCACCGCCTGCCCCGAGTCGGGGCACACCGGCGTGATCTTCCCCGCCTTGAGATCCTCGACGCCCCCGCCCGCCGCCGCCGCCACCTCGGCGTCGGTCCAGAAGCGCTCCGCCGACGTGGAGTACCACCCCGAGAAGTCGTCGGCGTAGATCTCGCCCTTGTCCCAGAGCGCCTGGAGGAACTGCTGCACCACCTCGGTGTGCCGGGCCTCGGTGGTGCGGATGAAGTCGTCGTACTGGATGTCGAGCCGCGTCCACAGCGCGGTGAAGCGCTGGACGGTGGTGTCGACGTGCACCTGGGGGGTTCGCCCCAGCTTCGCCGCCGCCCGCGCCACCTTCTGGCCGTGCTCGTCGGTGCCGGTGAGGAAACGCACGTCCCGACCGTTGAGGCGGTGCCAGCGCGCGAGAGCGTCCGCCGCGATGGTGGTGTAGGCGTGCCCGATGTGAGGGACGTCGTTGACGTAGTAAATCGGGGTTGTCACGTAGAAAGGCTTCGACACGGGATCCTCGGTGCGCAACGAGGCGCCTCGGCAGCGCCGCCCCCCTACTCCACGGGACGGCGCCTCACCAGCGCGGGTGCAGAAGGAGCTAGGCACGGATATGCGCCGCCGCCATGGTCCGCGCCTTCGGCTACTGCAACGACACGGTGGAAACGCTGTCCCCGGGTCGGCTGTGCCGCGGCCGCGAGCGCTGGCTCGACGGCCTGCCCGACAGCGAGCCCGGGATGGTGTTCCGCACCATCACCAGCGGCGCGATGTTCTCCGACGACAGCGCCCGCGACGCCAAGCGCGGCTTCCGCTTCGGCGGCGTGTCGGCAGGCGACCTCCTGGCCGCGATCTTCCCCGGCGGCCGCGTGTACGGCTTCGCCCACGCCGGCGACCCGCTCACCCTGCCCCCGGCCATGTACATCGAGGAAGACTGGACGCACCTGCGCTTCGGCGGCCTGCGCGAGGGCCCAGTGGTGCGCTGGATCGCGCCGGTCGAGGGCACCGCCATCGACGACATGATGGCCGGGGAGCGCGACGGCGTGGCCTGCCCGCGCGCCGAGGGCTTCGTGGTGCTCGACGGCGAGCCCACCCCCGAGCTGGCCGACGCCCTGTACCACCTGTGCGGCTTCGCCGACCCCGACGCCCAGCCCGCCGAGTTGTACACCGCCACCGCCCTGCCGGAGGTGCTCACCCACGCCCGCGCCGCGGTGCTGCTCCACCTCGACAAACACGGCCCGGGGCTCGCCATCTGCACGACGCTGCCGCTGGAGGCCGACGACACGATCTGCCGGGTGGCGGTGCGCGCCGGTTCCTTCCCGGTGCCCTTCGCCATCCCGCCGATGCTGGCCCGCTGGGACCGCGCGCTGTACGAACTGCGCCTGGACTGGGACGAGGCCACGCTGGGCGAGTTCCCCGTCCCCCCGGCCGACGACGCCGGCGGCGGGCGCTGGTCGGCCCGGGGTCGCCGCATCGGGCTGCCCCGGGAGGAAGAGGCAGCGGAAACGGGTGGCGGGGGCGAGGCGTCGGAGGAAGAGTAGGCGCTACCGCCGCAGCAGCTCCGGCCCACTGGCCAGGCCCACCAGCACCCGGTGCTCCACGAAGTCGTTCCCCGGGACGAAGTCGCGACCGGCGGTGCTCGCCACGGAGTAGCTGGCCGTCCACCAGCCGCCGAGCCACAGCAGGTCCCCGGCCAGGCCGCCCCGGTAGGCCACTTCTTCCTGGGCGAAGGTGAACAGCTTGTCGTTGCGCGCTTCCACCACGCCCACGCGGTGGACCCAGTCGGCCCATGCACGCGCCCGCCAGCCCTCGCCCCACCAGGCCACCTGCCCCCACAGGGTCTCGCTGTCGGGGCCGCCGAAGTGCCCCATCACGCGGCCGTCCTGGGTGAAGCCCTGGTGGTACACCCGGTGGCCCACGTACCAGCGGAAGTAGTCGTCCATCAGGCGGCTGTACTCCCCGGTGAGCACCAGCGGTTTCAGCGACACCTCGCCCCCGTAGAGGTTCCCCACCCCGGCCAGGGCCGGGTACTCGATGGGGCCGGCGTCGCGGAGGATCATGTCTTCGCCGCCGTACTCCCACCAGCCCTCCACGTGGTGCACCGGCCCGCCCACCCACTTCCGCAGGGGCAGCGACACCCTGACGTGGATGTTGGCGAGCTCGTCCTGGTCCGGCAGGTCCTGGTCGGGGTCGTCGTAGACGTGGGGCTCGCTGGGGACGAGCAACTGCCCGATGTCGACGTCGGGACGGTCCTCGCCGCCGAAAATGGAGAGGCGCGAGGCTCCGATCTCCACCACCGGCACGGGCATGTAGCGGAGGTCCATGAGCAACAGCCCCGGCGCCGTCACGTCACTCCGCGCCTCCGCGAGCCAGCCCACGCCTAGCTCCGCGCGAAAACGACCGGCCTTGGCGGCGGCCCCGGGCAGGCGCCCGTCGACACCCGCGTTGCCCATCCAGGGCGCCACGGCGTTGTTGGACAGGGCGATGGTGCCGTGCCGACCGGGGCCCAGCCAGCGGTCCTGTCGACCAAAACCGATCCAGCCGGTGCCGGTGTCGATCCCCGCCCAGGCCTCGGGGACAACCAGGGCCGGGGCCAAGCCCGGCAGCGCGTCGACCCCGCCCGACGCCGAGGCCCGCACGGTGAAGGGGCCCGCGTAGAACGCGGCCTGTCCCCCGGCGCGGGGGGACAACGACCCGGCTTCGGTGTCACCCGACCGGTTGTCGGGCGTCGCGTCGCCCACCGCCAGCGAGAACGTGGGACGGAGGCTGTAGGTGGGCGCCAGCCCTTCCAGGTCGCGGTCGCAGGGCACCGCCAAGAGGGGCCGGAGCGACGAGACCTCGTTGTCGCGACACCCACCAAGCACCGCCATCCTCCACGCCGACTCCGGCGCCAGCGAGGCAAACGTGTCGGCCGCCCCGTCGCGGGCGGCCTGCCCGGCCATCGCCGCGAGCCAGTCGTCCTCGGGGTTTGCGGCCAGCGCCAGCGGGACCAGGAGCACGGCGCACGCTAGCCCGGCCGAGGGCGGGGCGCGCGCCTAGCCGCTGTCGAGGGTCCAGGAGCAGTACACGTCGTCGGCGAGGACCCCGGTGAGGCGCGAGAAGTCGTCGGAGACTTCCCCCTCGAAGTAGAGGATGAAGTCGTCGACCACGCCCAGGCAGGAGATCGCCGTGCCGCGGTTGGTACAGTCGATGGTGTTGGACCAGCCGGAGCCGTTGAACGTGCCCAGGAACGACGACGTCTCGTTGGGCTCGAAGGTGACGGTGTAGCTGGTCACGTAGCTGAACCAGGCCGAGCACATCGGGCCATCCACCTCGGTGATCGTCGTGTACCAGGTGGACTGGAGGATCACCTGGTTGGAGGGAATGTCGGTGCCGTCGTAACACGACATTGCGCCGGGGTTGGCCACCCAGTACGGGTGCACCAGCTCGGCACACTGCGCCTCGCAGGTGGAGGCGGTGCTCTCGTAGGCCCAGCAGGCGCTGTCGGCGCCGTAGGCCTCCGTGGCCGAGGCCACTTCCTCGGGCGCCACCTCGGCCAGGCAGGCGAGGTAGCCGTCGCAGACCGGGTGCAGGATGTCGCCGGTGTCGTCGCCGCCCCCGCCGCCGGTGTCGAGGGGTGTGCCCTCGTCGTCACCGCTGTCGCCGCTGTCGTCGCCGCCGCTGTCGCCGGTGTCGTCGTCGTCGTCGCCGAGGTTGAGCGACGGGTCCACGAGCTGAGCCACGCCGGGGGCGACGCTGCACGCCAGGGCGAGGCCGAGGAGGGCGTGGGGGAGGGAGGGAAGTCGCACCGGGCGTAGTGTACGCCCGTTCGACGCGCGAGTGCGCGACCACCTCGTCGCCGGGTGGCACGCCCCTGGCAGGCGCGGCCCGGCCCTCCACCCGGGTGTTCTGCTCGGTGGGCGCCTTCTCCAACCTACGGCTGTTGCTGGTCCTCGCCCTCTCGTTTGGTTTGCAGCTGGCGCGACACCACGTTCCGCCGTTCCGGGCCACCTTCCACCTCGCGCCATTGGGCGCCACGCTGGCTGGTCTCCAGCGTAGCGGGGAGCGCCGCCACCCCCCGGGCGCGCAGCGTGGCCGCGAAGCTGCGCATCGCCGTGGTCTTGCCCGTCTGCCGGGGGGCGTGGCGCGCAAAATTCAGGTCGCGACGGACCAGGCGTGCCAGCTCGGGCAGGCGCGCCTCGGCGGGGAGCATGTAGCGGCGCCGGGCGTCGCAGGGGCCGGTGGTGGTGAAGAAGCGCTCCACAAGGTGATCCTAACGTGGGGGCGGTGTGTAGCGCGCCACGTTCATGCTCCCCCCGGAGCGTCATCCGCGCCACGATCTAGGGACCACCTCCGCGCCACGATCATGGGGCCACCCGTGGTGGCGCGCGCGGTGGTTCCTCGGTCAGCGTTCACCTGGGCATCCCGCCCAGGGAGATCGGATGGCGTACCGGGAGTTGCACGTGGTCGAGATCAAGGAGATGCTGCGGTTGTGGGCCGGCGGGCACGGTCTTCGGGCGGTTGCCCGCCGAACGGGCGTGGATCGCAAGACGGTGCGTCGTTACGTCGAGGCGGCGAGGGAGGCGGGGCTCGAACCCGGCACCCGGACAGTCGAAGATGCGCTGGTCGCCGATGTCGAGGCGGCTGTGCGCCCAGGAGCGGCGCCGGGAATCGGCGTGATGCGGGCGCACCTCCGGGCGCACGCGGAGTTGATCCGGGGGTGGGTGGACGAGGGCTGCCGCGGCCCGAAGCTCGCGCGCCTGGTGCTCCGGACGACGGGGGTGCCGGTGCCGCTGCGGACGCTCCAGCGCTTCGTGGCTGACGACCTCGGGGTGGCGAGCGGGCCGGGCGACACCGTGCGGGTCGTGGACCCGGACCCCGGGCTGCTCGAGGTGGACTTCCTCACGCTGGGCGAGTTCACGGAGATCGGGACGGGGGTGACACGCGTGCTGCACGCCGTGCTGTGCACCGCCGGGTACAGCCGGCACCAGTTCCTCTGGCCGTGCCTGGGCCAGGCGCAGGGCGACCTCATCGAGGGGCTGGAGGCGGCCTGGGCGTTCTTCGGCGGGGTGTTCCCGGTCCTGTTGCCGGACAACGCGAGCGCGATCGTGAAGAAGGCCGACCCGGTCGCGCCCCTGTTCACCGACGGGTTCACCGAGTACGCGCAGGCCCGGGGGTTCGAGGTGGACCCGGCGCGGGTGAGGCAGGCGAAGGACAAGGCACGAGTGGAGCGCCAGGTGCGCTTCTCCCGGGACGACTTCTTCCGCGGCGAGCGGTTCCGGTCGCTGGAGGACGCGCGGGTCGCGGCCCGCGGGTGGTCCTCGAACGAGGCTGGCGAGCGCACGCACGGGCGCACGAGGCGAAAGCCGGTGGAGGCCTTCGAGGCCGAGGAGAAGGCGGTCCTGCTGCCGCTCCCCTCCGAGCCCTACGACCAGCCTCGCTGGGGTGACTACCACGTCGGCCGCGACCACGCGGTGGTGGTGGACTACGCGCTCTACTCGGTGCCCTTCGCGCTGGGGGAGTGCGACCTCCGCGTGCGTCGAGATCGCAAGACGGTGAAGCTCTACATCGGGGCGCGGCTGGTGAAGGTCCACCCGCGGCAGCCCGCCGGGGGCACCCACGTCGACGCCGCCGACCTCCCCCCGGGCAAGGCCGCGCTGGCGACGCGAGACGCGACGACGCTCTGCGAGCAGGGGGACCGGTTCGGCCCCCACGTGGGGACGTACGCGCGCCGGCTTGCCGAGGGGCCGTTGCCCTGGAGCCGGATCCGGCACGTCTACCGCCTGCTGGGCCTCGCGCGGCGCTTCGGCGGGGCCGCGACCGACGAGGCCTGCGCCCGGGCGCTGGAGCTCGACGTCGTGGACGTCACCCGGATCCAGACGATGCTGGAGAAGGGGCTCGTACGCCGCAAGTTGCTGTCGTCGAGCCCTGCGCCGCGGGCGCAGGCGGGAAAGGTCCTTCGATTCGCGCGCGACGCCGTCGAGTTCCGGACGGGAGGGCCCGATGCCCCCGCGTGAGCTCTCCCGCGACCTCGTCCGCGTCGTGAAGACCCTGAAGCTGGGGAAGCTGCTCCCGACGCTCCCGGAGCGCCTTCGCCAGGCCCGGGAGCGCGGCCTGGACCCCGAGGACCTGCTGCTGGTCGTGCTCTCGGACGAGGTCCAGCGACGCGACCGGAACCGGCTCGCCTCCCGTGCGCAGCGGGCGCTGCTGGCCCCGGCGATGGTCTTCGACGAGTGGGACGCCGCCGCGAAGATCACCTACGACCGCCAGCTCCTCGACCAGTTGCGGCTGTTGCGGTTCCTCGAGCAGCACCACCACGTGCTGATCATGGGCCCGGTGGGGGTCGGCAAGACGATGCTGGCGCACGCGCTGGGTCACGAGGCGATCCGCAGGGAGCACTCGGTCCACTGCGAGTCGGCGGAGAAGCTGTTCCGGCGACTGAAGGGCGCCCGCCTCGACGACACGCACAACGCCGAGCTGCGCCGGCTGGTCACCGTCGACCTGCTGATCATCGACGACTTCGGGCTGCGCGCGATGGACGCCCTGGAGACGGCCGACATCTACGAGCTGGTGACCGCCCGCCACCAGGTCGGCTCGATGATCCTGACCTCCAACCGGGACCCGTCCGAGTGGCTGGGGATCCTGGGCGACCCGCTCCTGGCCCAGGCCCTCGTCGACCGCTTCACCAACAACGCCTACGACCTGGTGATCGAGGGCGAGTCCTACCGGAAGAAGCAGAAGCCACGGTTGAAGACGGGCTGACGACGAGGCTCAGAACGGGAGCGCCGGGAGATCTGACGGTTCCCGGCCGTGGTACAGCCGGAGCGGATCGGCGCGGTGGGCCGCGAGGATCCCCGCGGCGACCTCCGCGCGCCGGTGAAGGTCGCCGCGGGGAACCCGCCGCAACCAGGCGTCCGGGATGGCCACGAGGTCCGCGAACTCGAGGACCTGCCCCGCCACGACCTCCGCGTGGCGGGTGCCCACCAGGCCCACCACCAGCGGGGCGCCGAGGGCCCCCAGCACGTCCGCCAGGTCGCTGGCGTGGACGAGGGTGGAGCACCGCAGCACCCGGTCGCGCGGCCAGCGCACGAACAGGTGAAAGCCGAGTGGGCTGGGAAACAAGATCGCGATCGTGGTCATGGAGCACCTCCTGCAGACCGCCAGTGGATCCAGCGGGTCTACGAAAGTCCTACCAGAAGCTTGTCAATACCTGCTCGGCAGGCGGCGGGCGGGTGGTCCCTAGTTGGTGGCGCGAGGATGGGCCCATGCAGGTGGCGCTTGACA
>CAYHRZ010000028.1:0-6061 GCA_964359125.1 uncultured Klebsiella sp.
GGGCCCCCCCGGGGGGGGGGGGGGCCGCCGGGTTTGGGGGGGGGGTCCCCCGCCCCACCCGGGGGGGGGGGGGGGGCGCGGGGCGGGGGGGGGGGGGCGTGACTAACGCCCTTGGCCCGGATGTAAAGCGACCGCCTCGTCCCGAGTGCGATGCAAGGGCCGTGCCAGCATCCCGCGCGCCTGGCCGCCGGCGATACACTGCTCCCGGGTGTCGACCGATCCACTACGACCGTCTCCGCTCGGGGCGCTGCGGCTACGGCCATCGTGGCGGGGAAAAGACCTGCGAGACGTCGACCTCGGGCCGCTCCAGCTCGTGGGGGCCGACCTCAGGGGCGCCAACCTCAGCGGCGCCAACCTCGAAGGGCGGGACCTCTCGGGCGCCGATCTCAGCGGCGCGCGGCTCGACGGGGCCATCCTGCGCGGGGCGGACCTCAGCGACTGCGAGTTGCGGGGCGCCAGCCTGGCCGGCGTCCAAGCCCCAGGGGCCCGTTTCGACCGCACCGATGCGCTCCTGGCCACCGCACCCGGCCTCGTAGCGACCGACGCCTCGTTCGTGGGCGCGGAGTGGATGCGGACGGCGCTCGACGGGGCGATCCTCGACGGCGCGGACGCTCGCGGCGCGCGCTTCGACCACAGCACGCTGGGCGGTGCCTCGTGGACGCGGGGCAACCTCGCCCGGGCCGTGTTCGACGAGGCCGACTTGCACGGCGCCACCCTCGCGGGCTCACGGGCGCCCCGCGCGGCCCTGTTCCGCGCCCGGGGACAGGTAGATCTCCGGGGTTGCGACCTGCGCGACGCTGACCTCCGCGGCCTGCCGCTGGCGGCCCTCGACCTCGAGGGCGCCCACCTCCAGGGCGCCTCGGTCGACGCGGAGACTCGACAGCGTGACCGCGTGCAACTGGAGTCCCTCGGGTGGTCGGCCCCGAGTTGGTCGCGCCTGCCCGCGGTGGCCTGGGCGGGGCTCGCGGTCGCGGTGGCCCTCCTCGCCCGGGGCGCGCGCGCCACCTACGCCGCGCTGGAGCGTTGGCGGCGCGAACGGGAGGTCGACGACGACGACACCGCCGACGACAGGTCCAGTGCCGACGGGGTCGAAGTCGCGGCGCACGCGGGTGCGGGCGAGCGGGCGGGCGGCCAGACCGCGCGCGCGACGAGCGGTGGGCAGCGGGTGGTGCCCTCGCCGCGGGAGGATGCCGACGACGAGCGCGCGGAGGAGCACGGCGCGCCGGCGCCTACGGAGCCCGACGACGACGCTCTCGACGACGACCCCAACTTCGCCTGGGATGCCTACGCCCGGGAGCGGGCACGAGCCGACGCCGCCGGGCAGCGGGACCTCGCGGCACGCCTCCGCGTGCTCGGTCGGCCGCGACCGCGTTCGCGCACCCCAGAAACGGCAAGGGTGCCGCCCGCCCTCCGCCCGTCGCGGCTCGTGCGCGCGCTGGTCCGGGCATGGAGAGAGCCCGACCCACGCGACGACGCGCCACAGGCAGGGGCATCCAGCGAGGCCCTCGAGATCTTCGAGGAGGCTGTCGTCGACCGGCAGGCCTGGGTCTTGGCCCGTCGCGCAGAGCGCGAGTTTCTCGCGCTGCACGCCGCCCGCCGGGCGCAGTCCGCGCGACTCGGTCGAAGGGCCGCCACCGCCCTCCCCAGCGCCGACCGGGCGCTGGAAGATCGGATCCGGCAAGCGGAGGCCGCGCACCAGGCACGGGAGCAGGCGCTGGCCGCCGCGCCCGACGTCGCCGCTCCCGCTGCCCTCGCCCCCGAGGTCGCTGCGCCCGATGCCGCCCCGCCCGAGGTCGTTGCGCCCGCTGCCGCCGCGCGCCAAGGCGCCGGGATCACACCCGTCGCGCTGGAGACTCCGGGCCGCGCGCTCTCGGCCACCCCGCCGCCGCGAGACGCCCAGCGCGGCGAGGCCCTCGCTACGCCCGACGAGGCGGCGCCGGCGACCTCGGCGCCTCCAGCCGAGGTCACCCCCCAAGACACAGGTGGTTCGCCGACACCAAGGTTGCCGCCTGCGGAGGCAACCGGCGGCCTACCGGGACTGCTTCACGACCTCGACGCCTGGGCGCGGGCAGAGACCGTCGCCGAGAGCGACGAGTCCATCGCCCCGGCAAAGGCGGGGCTCGCCGCTCGCAGCCGCGCCTTCTTCGACGAGCTCTCCGACCGGCTCCCCCACGGCCTGCAGGTGCTCGACGGCGTCGTCCGCGTCACGGCCGATCGGCTGGTCGCGGCGGCCCGAGCAGCCGGCGCCGCGATCACTACCGCGGCGAGTTCCGGGTCGCGATCCGTCGCCGCCGTGGCGGCTCAGGCGATCGCCGCCACGGCGCGCGGCCTGGCCCGGGCCTTCGGCGCGGCGGGGCACCTCGTCGCCCTCACGGTCCGGCGCGTGGGCAAGGCAGCCGCGTGGTCCACTCGCACCGTCGCCCGCTGGGCAGCACGGGGCGTGGTGGTATCGGGCTTGGCGCTGGCCCGCGCCCTCCGCGCGGCGCCCCGCCTGCTCGCCCGGGGCGCCGTGGCCACTGGCCTCCGCGCGCGGGAAGGCGTGGTGGCCGGGTCCCGGGGCACCGCCCGCGCCCTGGCCACGGGCGGGCGGCTGGGACTCCGGGAAACGCGCCGCGCGGCGGCGGGGGCCTGGAAGTGGCTGGTAGGGGACGAGCAGGCCGACCTCGCCCCCACGCTGGAGGAGAGCCTCGACTTCGCCGCCGACGCCAGCGGCCGCGAGGACCGCGCGCGGCGGGACGCCGACCAGCGCCTGCTCCGCGCGCGGCGCCGGGCCCGGCAGCTCCTGGCGGCCCGCCAGGGGGTGGTTGCACGCGCGGCAGTGGCCGCGCGCGATCGGCAGGGCTCGGCGGATGGCCAGGCCCGGAAGCGACACCGGGAGGCGCTGGTGCGCGCCCGGAGCACCCACGCGGCGGTCACCGCACGCGCGCAGCGCGAGGCCACCCGCCGCCGGCGTAGCACCGAGGTCGAGTCCCGCAGGGCGCTCGCCGAGCAAACTCGGCGCGCTCAGGTCGCGCGTGAAGCGGCCCGTCGTCGCGAGCGCGAGGCCACTCAGTTGGCGAACATAGACGCCGAGTTGGCCGACCTGGTGTCGCGCCTCGGGCGCCTGCAATCGGGCGCCACCAGCGTGGAGCCGGGACTGGTCACCGACCTCGAGCGCCGCGTCGCCCTCGCCCGCGAGGCTCGCGTGGCGCAACTTGCCCGCGCTGCCGACGCCCAGACCGCCGTGGAACGGGCCGCCGAGGCGAGCGCCACCAGCCGCCGCCGGGCGCTCCTGGGCGTGGTGCAGCGTGGCGTCGAGACGCTTGGGGCGGCAGGCCTGGGCCCGGGGACAGCGGTGGTCGAGGTCGGGCCCGGCATGGACCTCGGCGGGGCCAACCTCGACGGTCGCGACCTCGCCGGCGCCGACATGCACCGGGCCCGCCTAGTGGGCGCGGGACTGGTGGGCGCGGACCTGCGTGGCGCGGACCTCTCCGGCGCAGACCTCAGCGACGCGGATCTCACCGCCGCCCGCCTGGACGGGGCCAACCTCGACGGCGCGATTCTCGACGGCGCCCTGCTCGAACAGGTGGAGCTGGGGCGAGTGTCGATCGATGGCGTGCGTGCCCGTGGCGCCCGCCTCGGCAGGACCCGCGGCCTCGACCCCAGCACCCGCGCTCGCCTCATGGCGGCGGGCGCGGTCCCCCTCGGCCAGGGGGAATCGGCCAGCACCCGGAGCGTCGTCGCGGGCGTGGCGATCGCCGCCGCCGTGGTCGCGGGGGTCTACGTGGCGGGCGAGCTCGACGGCGAGACGCGGTTGGACGTGGGCGCGCTCGAGCAAGCCGCAACCGAGGCCAAGCAGTCGGGCGATGCCAGTGCCGCCGTGGCTGCGTTCGAGAAGCTGGCGGCGGGGGCCGAGCGCAGCGACTCCAAGGTGGAGTACTTGCTGGAGGGCGCAGCCAGCGCCGAGGAGGCCCAGGCCCGGGCCCGCGCGCTGGAACTTTACGACGCCGCCATCGCTGCCGCCGAGGCCACCCCCGACGAAGTGCGCGCCCGCCTAGCCCGGGCGGAGGCCTGGGCGCGGTTGGACCTCGACGAGACGTCGGCCACGGAGTTCCGCGCGCTGCTCCAACGCAGCGACCTGTCCCCCGACCAGTCCGCACGCGCGGTGGTGGGGCTGGTCCGGGTGTTGCCCGCGGAACAGGCCGCCGAAGGCGCGCGGGCGCAAGTGGCCCGGCTCGACGCCGCTGGCACCGACCCGGAGCGAGGCTCGCTGGCCTACGCGCTGGCCGACGCCTGGGCGGCGGTCGACGACGAGGCGGCAGCGCGAGGCGCTCTGGCGGCTGCGCTCGAGCGAGTCACCGATCCCTTCGTGTCGCGACAAATCAAGATCCGGTTGGCGCGAGCCCACGCCGAAGACGACCAGGTCGACGAGGCGCTCGCCATCTACCGGGCCCTGATGGCCGCCGACGGCGGCGACGATGCCCGGCTCGGGGCGGCGGAGTTGCTGCTGCGCACCGCGCGCGACAGCGAAGCGGCCACGATCCTCGCCCCGCTCTACCGGGCCGACGACCACGACATCCAGGCCCGCGCCCTGCGCGCCCGGGCGGTCATCGCGGAGCGGGCGGGCGACTTGGACCTGGCGCTGGCCAGCATCCGCGCGATCCTGGAGCTCGACGGCGTGCCGGTGGAGGTACTCGACGAGGCCCGGGTGGTGCTGGCCCGCCTGGATCCGAGCGCCGTCGACGCCCTTGTCGCCGACAACCCCGCCCTGCGATCCGAGTTGTTGCTGGGCCGGGCCCGCGCGCTCCAGGCCGCCGGCGAGCGCTCGGACGCCCGGGCGCTCTGGGTCGAGATCGCCGAGGACTCCGGCAGTGACCCGTCGGCCCGCGTCGACGCGATGATCGCCCTGGCCGACCTCGAGCTCGAGGACAACGATGTCGACGGCGCGCTCCGCCGCTTCGACAGCCTCCTCGCCGGCGCCCTGAGCCGTGACCTCCGCGACCGGGTGACGTTGGGCCGCAGCAACGCGCTCATGCGCGGCGGGCGCATCCAGGAAGCTGAGGCGGCCTACCTGGCCTTGCGCGGCCGGGGGAACGAGGAACTCGCTGCACAGTGCGACCTCGGGCTGGCCCGGGCGGCGGAGCTGCGCGGACAGGGCGCGCGGGCAGCCGAGCTCTACCTCAAGGTTGGACGGAGCAGCGGCCCGTGGGCGATGGAAGCCTTGATGTCGCTGGGCGAGCTACGCGAGCGCAGCGGCGACCTGACCGGGGCTCTGGAGGCGTACCGCCTGGCCCGGAGCCGACCGGGCGACACCTCCCGCAAGACCGCGGTAGACATCCGGCTCGCCGGCGCGCTCGACGACGCCGGTGAAACCGCAGCCGCTGCCGAGATCTACGCGAACCTCTTGGCCGCCAGCGCCCCCGAGGTTCGGGTGGCGGCCCGCCTGGCGGTTGCGGCGACGATGATCGCTCGCGACCCGCAGGGGGCGCGGCAACTGCTCGACGAGGCGCTGCTGGAGGCGGTCCCCGGCGAGGATCGCAACCTCGCGCGCGCCACCTGGGTGGCGGCCAGCGTCGCGGCCGGCAAGATCGACGACGCCAACGCCCGCCTCGCGGCCTGGCTCGAGACCGAGGGCGACGCGGGGGCGCGCGAACAAGTCGCGGCCGCGGCCATGCGGGCCATGCGGGACGCCGGCCACGCGAGCGCCGCCGCCGACCTGGGGGCTCGCTACGCCACGGCTGGCTTCGAGTCAGCCATGGAGGCGGCCATCTCGTTGCGCGAGGCGGGCCGACCCGCCGAGGCGGCCGCCGTCCTCAAGGCGTTGACCGGCAGCACAGCGGAGGACGAGCGGTGGCGCCGCGAGATGCTCGCCGACGCGCTCGTTGACGCCGACCAACTCGACGAGGCCGACGACGTTTGGGCGTCGCTGGACGCCGGCGCCGACGCCACGGCGCGGTTCGGCCGAGCCCGGGTGGCCCGGAGCAAGGGCGACTACGCCAGCGCCCTGCGGCTGCTCGAGGGGAGCACGGACCCGCGAGCACCCGAGGAGCGCGGCCTGGCCTACGAGGGGTTGGGGCGCTGG
>CAYHRZ010000028.1:6071-21271 GCA_964359125.1 uncultured Klebsiella sp.
CGCTGGGACGACGCTGCCGCCGCCTACGAGGCGCTCGCCCTGGAATCGGGCGCCGAGATGCAGACGGCTGGCCGCGTGGGCCAGGCCCGGGTCAGGCTCGCGCTCGACGACCCCCCGGGGGCGCTCGCCGCCCTGGCCAAGCTGAGCCTGGTGGACCCCGGCTACACCCTCACGGTGGCCCAGATCAAAGCGGAGTCGCTGCTCGCCGTCGGGCGGGTCGACGAGGCGCGCGACGTCTACGCAGCCCTCGATGCGGACGCCGAGCAGCGGACCGTACGGAGCCTTGGCCTCGCCGAGTGCGCGCTCGCCACCGACGACGCGAAGGCGGCCCTGTCGCTGTTCGACCAGGCGCTGCGCGGGAGCAGCGACCGCTTCTACCAGGCGCACGCCATCGCGGGTCTCGCCCGGTCCTGGTCGGAACTCGGCAACCGGGAGAAGGCCCAGGCCGAACTGATGCGGCTTCGCCGCGAGTACGCCGACCACGACGATGCCATCGAGCGGGCGACGGCGGTGGCCGGGGGCTGAGGACCGCTGCGGTCGTCGTCAGCCGCGGAGTCGCGACACGATCTGCGCCCAAGGCTCCTTGAGCACGTCGCCGACACGATGCTCCAGTCGGGTATCGGCGCACGACGCCGTCACCCGTCCCTCCCAGGAGATCGCGGGGCCCGTGGTCGCGGCGCCCGCGTCGTGCCGCACCTCCACGTTGGCCGGGACGACGACGTCGGGTCGCGGCACCCTCCCACCGGTCCGGACCACGACGCGCTCTGCCCGGGAGCTCACGACGGCCAGCAGCGCGCCCAGCTCCGGGTGCAAGAGCGGCTCCCCCCTCCAGCGCAGGTGGACGGTGCCCACCCGGCCCACGTTGTCGAGCATGCGCGCGGCGGCGGCGGCCCCGAGGAAGCCCCGCGAGCAATCCAGGTACCGGAGGTCACGAGCCTGTGCGAGTCGCCCCGGCTCCCGCAAAACGTCGGCCGCCCGGACTGGACTGCGGGAGAACATGCGCTGCAGCAGCGGGCTGTCCGCGTCGTCGGGCACGTCGGTGGCCTCGAGGGTGAGCTCCGGGAACACCTCCCGGCGGCCCGGGACGGCCGTGGACAACGCCTCCCGGGTCAGCTGGACAATTGAGTCACTGTCGCGACGCAGGTAGCAATTCTGGATGCAAGGCGTGGTGCAGGCCTTCACCACCCGCCGACGAGCACGGAGCGTGGGACTGTCCCACAGTTGCCGGAGGGTGTGCTCCCTGGCCGACCCGAAGCGCCCAGCGAGGAAGTCGAGCTTCCCGTCGCACATGATCGCGCTGCCGTCGGCGTTGATGTACAGCTCCTTCCAGCCCGCCCAGCACGGCGCCTCCAGCGGACGCAAACCCTCGCGGTAGTACCTTGGCACCAGCGCCAGGTCGCCCGGGGCGTTGAGCACCACCGGCTCCGCGGCCAGTTCCGCGACCACCCGCTCCAACGCAGGCCAGTCCTCGGGGGTGAACCACATGCCGCCCACGGTGTCGTCGGCGTCGTCGCGGAAGAGGTTCAGCACCTGCACGCCGTGGAAGCCGCTCGCGGCCAGCCACCGGACGAACTCCGGGAAGACCGCGACGTTCTTGCGGTGCAGGATCGCGTTGGCGCAAATCTTCCGCTCCGGGTTGCCCCGCGCGGCGTCGGCTGCCCGGAGCGCCGCGTAGCCGGACATCGCCCGCCGGAAGGCGCCGTCGCCGCGCACCTCGTCGTGGATGGCCTCCGGCCCGTCCAGCGAGATGTTGACGTGCAACTTCTCAGGGGGAATGGCAGCCACGCGAGCCGCCCGTTCCGGCTTGATCAGCGTGGCGTTCGTCGTGAGCGTCACGTGCATGTCACGCCGCGACGCGTGGTCGAGGATGTCTTCCAGGTCGCCCCGCACGAAGGGCTCACCGCCCAGCGGGTTGAACACCCGGACGCCCCAGTCCGCGGCCTGGTCGACCAGGTCCTTGATCTCACGCAGGCTGAGTTCGGGGCTGTCGTAGCAGGTGGTGCACATCACGCAGCTCAGGTTGCACCGCAGGGTGACGTTCACCGAGAGCCAGTCCGGCGGCGCCAGCGAGCGGTTGAAGCTGCGGGACGCCCACATCCGGGCGTCCCGCGCCAGGTCGCGGAGGGGGCGTGCCACGTTGGGCGTGTATCATCGGCGCGTGCGCGTACTCGTCGTCCACCACGGCTCCCTCGCCCCTTCCGACGGTCCCACGACCGGGGGCGCGATCCGCGCCGCCCAGCACGTCCGCGCGTTGGAGCGAGCAGGGCACGAGGTCACCACCCTCGCCCGCGCTCAGGACGGCCCGGGCGGCTTCACCGGTCCACGCCACCTGCACGCCCGGGCGCGCGGGTACGACTGGATCCTCTGCGTCGCCCCCGACGAGGCGCCCGCGCTCCGGGGCGCCGCGCCGCTGGTGGTGGACCTCTACGCCCCCCGCGTGCTCGAAGCGGCGTGGGAGGGCCAGCAAGAGGACGAGGCCCGCCGCACCCTGCTCGCCATCGACGCCGCGGACGAGGTGATATTCTCCAACCCTCGACAGCGCTGGTTCTTCCTGGGCGTCCTGGCGCTCTGCGGCTGGGACGTGAGCCAGTCCAGCGGGCTCGTGGTGCCGATCGCAACGGAGCCGACGACCCGGAAGAAGCGTGGCAAGAAATTTACCTTTGTCGCCGGTGGACAGCCGTGGCCCTGGCAGGACGGTCGCGACACCATCGCCCGCGCCCGGGCGCACCTGGGGCGGCGGGCCGAGGTGGTGGTCGTGGGGATGGACGGCCAGTCCGGCCTACTGTCGCGACCTGCATGGCAAGAGGTCTGCGCGGGCGCCGATGCTGCGCTGGATCGCTACGCGCCCCACGTGGAACGCGAACTGGCACTCTCCTTCCGGCAACTCGACTACCTCTCCGCTGGACTCCCGCTGGTCTCGGACCCCTGGACGCCGCTGGCCGACGAGATCCGGCGCACGGGCGCGGGGTGGGTCGACGAAACCCTCGAGGAGGCCCTGGACGCGGCCCTGGCCTCCGCCGAGTCACGCCGCGCGGGCGTTGCCCAACTCGCCGCTGGCTACGCTGAGAACCGGTGCTACGCCGCCGTGGAAGCATTGCAGCCCGCCCCCCGAGCGCGGCCCTGGAGTGCCGTCCGCTGGTCCCGGCAGGCCGCCGCCGCCGTGCTGGCTGCGGCCACCGACCGTCGCCTGCGCGAAGCGGCCGAGGCCGAGGTGCTGTCCAAGCGGGACGAGGTCGCCGCGCTCAGCGGGCAAACCCGCGCCCTGGCCCAGTCGGTCGATCGCCTCTCCGCCGCGATGGCCGACGTGGCGGGCTTCCGCCGCGAGACGGTCGCCGTGCTCGGGAGCCGTCTCGCCGGCCAGACCGAGGAGGCCGAGCACCTCCGGCGCGAACTGGAGATCGCCCGCGCCGACTTGGCGAAGAAGCAAGTAGAACTCGACACATTGCGTGCCGACCGCGACCGACTCGGCGGCGTCCTGCGCCGCCTGAGTGGGGTCGGAGGTTAAGTGTTAAGCCTTTCCGCCGGTCGTCACGCGACTACGATGGCTTTCCGATGATCCCGACGTTGACCGCCACCATCGGCGCGAGGATGGCCGGCACGAGGCCCGCCTCGGGCATGATGTAGAACTCCGAGTTGTCCGGGAGCGGGATGCGGTAGCGCATGCCGAGGCCGCCCTGGATGTAGGGCAGCACGACGTTGGTCTGGTCGACGGGGCTGGCCCCGAACACCGCACCCAGGCCCACCGTCGGCGAGATGTCTAGGGTGGGGGACACGGGCACGTGGTACGCCCAGGTGACGACCGGGCCCATCGCGAAGTTCGGCGTCGCCGCGCCGTACACCGCCGGCGGATCCGGGACGAAGGCCAGCCGCAACGCGAGGCTCTGGCCGCCCTTGAACTGCGCGCCAATCTCCGCGCTGTAGGAGGTGGCCAAGCCGGCGTAGCCGGAGGGGACGGCGAGCGACGCGCGGGCCCCGGTGAGCATCCGAGCCGCCGGTTGCGGAGCGGCGTCCTCGGCGAGGGCGGACGTGACGAGGAGGGCAAGGGCGATGCTGGACATGGCGAACTCCACCCGCGCTCGCGCCGCGGCAAAGAAGAGGTAGGTGGGCCCGTCGCGAGGGCGAGCCGGGGAGGGTTCCGCGGGGGTGGTTGTCCCGCGCCTTCCGTGCACCCATCGTAGCTACCCGCCTGCAAACGTCATCGCTGCGCGATCGCTGCGGCGGGGCAGGGGCCCCCGGCGCGGCCCGGCTGCGGGGTCGGAGGCGACGGGGCTGGAAAGGCTTAACACTTAACCTCCGACCCCTAGCACGAGTGCGTTACGCCTCGTCGACGATCTCATCCCCAGGATAAAGGTACACTTCGATGTTGCCGCGCCCGTCGGCCCGCACGAGGTCGGGCCGGATGTCGGCCTCGCGGAGGTGGTGGCGGAGGCGGCGCAGGGTGCGGTCCCAGTTGGCGCGCAGCCACGGGAGGTCGCGGTCGCTGCCCCAGATTTCGCGGGCGACGACGTCCCACGGAGCGGGGGCGCGCATCAGCGCCAACTCGGTGACGAGCCGCGCGGCGAGGCCGTCGAGCGCGTAGGGTGCGCGACGCGGGCGATGCACGTGGACGGAGGTGGAACGCACCACCAGGGTGAGCGAGTTCCCTGCCCCGACGGTCGGCGCGGAGCTGGCCTCGGAGAGTTCCACCTCGACGGCCTCGATCGCAAGGCCGTCCACCGCCCAGACCTTGCCGGCCGCGACACGCTCCGGGCCCTGTCCAACGTCGATCGCCCAGCCCTCGGCGGTGCTCCACGCCCGCGCTGCTGCGCCCTCCACGTAGGTGGGGACCAAGTCGGGCTCCGGCGAGCGGACCAGCGAGTAGACCGCAGCACAAAGCTCCCGTACCTGCCCCGCGAACCGCAGCGCCAGCACCCGCGACGGCAGGTCGATGCCCACCACCGCGAGCGCCACCCCCGAGAGCTGCACCCGCTGTCCCACGACGAGCACCACGTCGTCTTCCACCTCCCCGTCGACCTCCAACCGTCCCCGCAAGGCGAGCATATGCATGTCGCGACCACGCAGGCTCACCAACGCAGCGGCCTCCGGTACGCGGGGATCCGGGATGCGGAGGGCAGCCGTGGGCATCCGTCCGATGACCCCGCCCGGCGACACCGCCATTTCCCGACCGTCAGCGAAGGAAAAGTGAACGCGCGGGGTAGACATGCCAGCCCCGATATCTCGCAGGCGCTACGTTCCCGACGGTGACGACGCCGGAGCAAGCTACCAACGACTTCCTCCACCGGGCGCTGGCACGGGCGGAAGTGTCCGTGGCGTACACTCGTCTCTTCGTGCTGGCCGTGATGACGATCGAGGAGGTGTTCTTCCTCGCTCGCCGCCCCGCGTTGGCCGCGACGATGCTGGGTTGGCTTCCCATCGTGGTGATGGCAGCCGGGGCCGGGGTCACCGTCGCCACCCTGCGCGCTCTGCGTCGCAACCCCCACGCGGCCTACCGCGTGTCGGTGGCCCTCGACGCGATGCTGATCCTCGGGGTCTCGCTGCCACCGGCGATCGTGCCCCCGGCCGACTACCACGGCGCCTTCCACCACCCCACGTTCCCGTTCTTCCTCGTGGCCATCGCCGCCAGCGCCTTGCGGCTCAACCGCCGCATCGTCCGCCTCTCGATCGCCTGCAACGCGACCGCTGGCTTCTTGCTGCACGCGGTCGACCTCGTGGTGGGGGTGACCGCATCGAGCACGGTCGAGGAGTGGGTGTTGTGGATCACGGCCTTCACCGGCGCGGGGGTCCTCGCCGACGCCGCCGCCCTCCGGGCGCGGCGCCTGGTACGAGAGGGCGCCGATGCCGCCGTCAAGGCTGAGCGGGCGCGCCACGCACTGGGCACCTACGTCCCCGGAGCGGTGGCCGACGCCGCGATCACCGACGAGGTGCCCTCCTCCGGGGGACGGCGCCAGGCGGTGGGGATTCTCTTCTCCGACCTGCGCGGCTTTTCGGCCTACGCGGCGCGGGTGCCCCCCGAGCGACTGGTCGCTGAACTCAACGCCTACTTCGCGGTGATGGTCGCCACCGTGACCGCCGAGGGGGGCGTGGTCGACAAGTACATCGGCGACGCGATCATGGTGGTCTTCGGGGCCCCCACGCCGCAGCCCGACGCCGCGTCCCGGGCGCTGCGGGCGGCCGTAGCGATGCAGCGGGCACTGGTTGCGCACAACGCCGACCGGGTGTCCCGCGGTCAACCGCCGTTCGAACAGGACATCGGCGTGCACTTCGGCGAGGTGGTGGTGGGTAACATCGGCACCGCCGAGCGCGTGCAGTACACGGCGGTGGGCGACGCCGTCAACGTGGCCAGCCGACTCCAGGAAGCGGCCCGCGACTGCGGCGCGCTCGTCGTGGTCTCCGCCGCCGTGGCGGACGTGACCGGCCCCAGCGATGGGCTGCCCCCACTCCGACCGCTGGGCGCGGTGCCGATCCGCGGCCGAGGCAGTTCCGTCAACGCCTACGCTATCGACCGTGTGTAGTTCCCCGGCTACGCCCACCCAATGAGCGACGGGCAAACCTGGGGCGAGTGGGTGGCCACGGGGCCACGTCGCGCCGGCGGCACCGCGGATGTGTTCCAGGCCCAGCGCGGCGAGCAGTTGGCCGCCATCAAGTGGGCCCGGGACCCCGACAAGGCCGCCCGGCAGCTGACCAGGGAGCGCGACGCACTCCTCCAGATCGCGGCCCACGACCCAGCGTCGGCACAATGGGTCGTGGCCGTGCTCGACCATGGCACGCGCGACGGGAGGCCCTGGGTGGCCCTGCCCTGGTTCGGCCACACGCTGCGGAGCTTCGCGGCGGCGGCGCCCACCACACTGGCGCGGCTCCGGGCGTGCGAGGCCGCGACCAACGCGCTCTTCCGCATGCACGGCAGCAGCGCGGCGATTGGCAGTCCCCGTCTCCACCGCGACGTCAAGCCCGACAACTTCCTGGTGGAAGGCGGCGCGGTCGTACTCGCGGACCTCGGGACCACGCGAGCCGACTCCCTCGCCGACGTGGTGACCCCCACGGTGGTGTACACGCCGAGGTACGCGCCGGTCGAGCAGACCCTGTCGCTCTCCCGGCCACCCGACCCGTCGGTCGACAGCTACGCGCTGGCGGTAACCATCTACACCTGCCTCACGGGGACGGAGCCCGACAGCAAGGGGGCGTTCGTCCCCTACACCCCCGCCGGCGCCCGCCTGCTCGACGCCCAGAGCCGTCGCGACCCGGATCCCGAACTCGAGGGGCTCCGCCGCCGACCGCTCGCGGAACTGGTACGCCTCGACGAGATGAGCACGCTGGCCAGCACCGACGAGAACCGTCTGGCCCACCGGCTGGCCGACGACCTGGGAGAGGCACCCGGCCGAGCCGTCGCCGAGGTGCTGGTGCCCGCGCTCCGAGCAGCGCTGGAACCCGACCCCGACCGGCGCGAGGGCGACCTGCGGCGGCTCGCGGCCGCCCTCGAGAGCGCCCGGCGCCTGCTCGGCGACGACGCCCTCGTGGCGAGTAGCCGGGGCCCCCGCGCGGATCCCGGCGGCCCCGCGCCCCCACCCGGGACGGCCACGGGGCGCCCCGCCCCGCCGGACCCGGAGCCCTTCCGACTCCCCGAGCGGGTAGAGGAAGACGACCCCGTAGCCCGCTACACCCTCGTGATGATCGGCCTGTCGCTCGTGACGCTCATCGTGGTGCTCGCGCTCTCGTCGCCGTAGCCTCGGCCGCCGCGCGCACGTCGATGAACGCGAGGAACGCCCTGGACTCGTCGATGGCGGCTTGCAGCTTGGTCTCTCCTCGCGGGTCGCCCGCGAGCACCAGGAGCCGCCCCTCGAGGCCAAGCAGGACCGCCGCCCGGTCGGGCGCGTACCAGTCGAGCCCCCGCAGGGGCGACTGCGCCCGCACCACGGCCAGCGCCTCGCCGTACTGACGCTGCCGAGCCAACTGGCGAACGGCCGCGTTCTGCAGGCCAACGCTCCGGAGGTAGGCCACCGTTCCCGGCCGTTCGAGGATGTCGGCCGTGGCGATGCGCACCGCCCGCGGGATCTCGCCCGCGCGCATCCGCGAGATCGTGACTAGACGTTGCTCCAGCCATGCCGTCCAATCCGCTTCCTCGGCCGGCGACGTAGGAAGCTGGGGGACCACGGCCGGCGCGGCGAAGCCCCCCACGTCGGCGTAGGCGTCGAGCAGCGGCACCTGGCCGAACTCCTCCACCGTCCACGAAGGGGGCAACGCCACCAGCGACGTGGCGGGCAAAACCGGCAGCCGCTTGGTTTCGCCGCTGGCCGCAGCCGCCACGGCAGCCCGCAACCCCTTCACCTGCCGCGGCCGTTCCTCGCTCGACCAGGGCCCCCACGGCTCGGTGATCGCGATGGGATCCACGGAGTCCACCCACACCCCCGCCATCCAGGCCGCGAGGTGGGCGGGGTCGCGTTCGCCCTCGGGTGACGCGACCCCCAGGGTCCCCCCCCGGGCGGCCGCCCGGCTGATCTCGTCGGCCAGCGTGCTCGCGGCACGCCGGATGTCGGTTCCCTTGCTCGATCGGACGTGGAGCCCCAGGAACCGCGCCCGGTACATCGCCAGCCCGCCGTCGGCTGGCACCACCGGGGGTTGGCGCCGCGACAGGGCCTCGCACACGGCGGCGTCGCGACCGAGGCCCTCGGCGAGCACGTCGCGCACCGGGGTGACGGCGGGGTTGGCCAGCGGCACCCCCCGTACGATTCGCTCCGTCTCCCCGTAGCGGGAGGCACAGGCGGCGTAGTCGCCCGCCACCGCGCGGGCACGGGCGCGGTCGCGGCCAGCGATGGCCACGTGGGTGACGGCGTAGAGCCGCACGTGATCCCAGTCCGGCTGCCCGTACTCCGCCGGGCTATGCCGGTAGCCGTCGCCAGCCTCCCAGCGCGTGTCCGTCGCCGGGATGGTGCCGCCCCACACGGCGGGGACCAGCAACGGCGACGGCAGCACCGGCGCGTTGACCACCGGCTCCGCGAGCACCACCTTCTTCTCGGGCGACGGGGCCATGCCCTTGCACCCCCCGACCGCCGGCAACACCACGCCGGTGCAGGCGAGCAAGGCCAGCGCGAGGGTTCGCATCCGCACGCCCAGTATCAACGCGCGGGCGCCGGCGCCGTGCGGGCGCGGGCGGCGGTGGCCTCGAGCTGCGCGGCGCCCAGCGTGTACCAGTTGATCCCGGCGCAGCCCGCGCAAACCCCCTCGAAACGTCCAGCGAGGTGCGCGGCGCGGCGCTCGCTGGCGCGGGGGCCGTCCCACAGCGCCGAAAAACCCGCCTCCGCCACGTTGCCGAGGTCCAGCTCACTGCCGAGGTCGGCGCAACACATCAGCAGGTGGCCGTCGTGGCGAACGACCGGGGTGTACCAGAGCGCGGCACACGCCGTGCGCTGAGCCGGGGGCTGCCACGGCGGCGCCGTCCACCCGCTCACCGTCAGCTCACCCCGCGTCCCCCACGGAAACCCGCGCACCGTCCGGGCGTAGAGGGCGTCGGCCTCCGCCTGCCCGGGGCCACCGCCGCCCACCGACAGCGGCTTGAACAGAATCTCGCCGTGCCCGCCTTCGCGACCGTGACAGGCGAAGGCATCGCCCCAGTAGCGGAGGAAATCGGCCGCCTCGTGGGCGTTGCCCTGCTGCACCACGAACTGGACCTGCACGTTCACCGGCCCCGCCTCGCGGCGACGGGCCAACAGGTACCGCACGTGCCGGCGCACCCGGGCCAAGTGATCACGGCCCTTCACCCGCGTGTAGGTGCGCTCGCTCACCGCGTCGAGCGTGAACACCACCAGCAAGGGGACGTCCCGAGCGCGCGTTTCCAAGAGCCGGTCGATTCGCGACTCGTTGAGCAAGATGCCGTTGGTGTCGAAGCGCAGGTAGCCGACCTGCCTGCCGACCCGCTGACCCGCCAGGGCCACCATCGCCTCGAGGTCCGCGTGCAGCGACGGGTCGCCCAACCATTGCAGGATGACATGGTCGAAGCGGAGGCCTTCCTGCTCCACGTGATCGATGATCTTCGCGTAGGTGGCCCAAGGCATCTGTCCCTTGGCAACCCCGTGGACGGTGGCCCAACCCTCCGCGTGCGGTCGACACATGGAGCAGGCGAGGTTGCAGTGGTCGGTGGGCTCGATCTGGAGGACACCGAGCCCCTCGGGGTTCCTAGTCACCGTGCCAGCATACCCGCCCCTCTCGCGCGCGCCCGCAGCCCGCGCTACGCTGCCGCGCGATGGCGCTCCTCCTCCTGGTCCTCGGCTGCGGCAATCCCTGCCAGTCCCTCTGCGAGACCATGGCGCAGCGGGCGTCCGCTTGCGACCTCTCCATCACCGAGGCGGAGCTGGAGAGCTGCGCACCCCGCTACGAAGAGGTGACCCCCGAGGAGTCGGCCGCGTGCAACGAGGCCAACGACCCTGGACGCCTCGAGGAGTGGTGGACGTGCGAGGAGCTTGCCGAGAACTACACCAACGGGGCCAAGTAGCGTCGTTGTCGGCGTTGACGCCGTACCCCCGGCGGCCATAGGATGCCGCCGACCATGTCCGACGCCGGCCCCACGACCACCGCAGCGCCCGCGTCGCCGCCGCTCGCCCCCGAGGCCTACGGCAAGTACTTCCTGATCGACAAGATCGCGGTCGGCGGCATGGCGGAGATCTTCCGCGCCAAGACCTTCGGCCACGGCGGTTTCGAGAACACCTTCGTCGTCAAGCGCATCTTGCAGCACATGTCGGAGAACGAGGCGTTCGTCCAGATGTTCCTGGACGAGGCCAAGGTCACAGCGCAGCTTCAACACGCGAACGTGGTGCGGGTGTGGGAGTACGGCAAGATCGCGAGCAACTACTACCTGTCGATGGACTTCGTCGACGGCAAAGACAGCAAGATGATCCTCCGTAAGCTCTTCGAGCGGCGGAAGATGATCCCCCGCGAGTTCGCCGTCTACATCGCGATGGAGGCCGCCAAGGGGCTCGACTACGCCCACAAGCGGGCCACCAACGCCGGTGTGCCGCTGAACATCGTGCACCGCGACGTGTCGCCCTCCAACCTCTTGGTGTCGTACGCCGGGGAGGTCAAGGTGGCCGACTTCGGCATCGTGCAGGCCAGCACGGTGATCGAGACCACGACCAAGGGCACGCTCAAGGGGAAGATCGAGTACATGTCGCCCGAGCAGGCGATGGGCGAGGTGCTCGACCGCCGCAGCGACGTGTTCTCGCTGGGCATCGTGATGTGGGAGATGCTCACTGGCCGCCGGGCCTTCAAGACCGACAACGAGATCAAGACGCTGGAGCGCGTGCGGAACGTGGAAATCGACGCGCCGGCCGTGGTGAGCACGCAGGTGCCCGCCCGCCTGTCGGAGATCGTCATGCGGTGCCTCGAAAAGGACCCCGCCGATCGCTACCAGGACGCGCGCGAATTGCACGCGGACCTCATGAACTTCCTCTACCCGGCCACGCCCGACGTGGTGCAGCAGAGCCTGCACCACTTCATGGGCGAGTTGTTCAACGAGGAGATCGCGAACGAGCGGGCGCGGATGGAGGAGGGGTCGAGGCTGGCGCGAGCCATGCACGAGTCGGAGCCCTCGGTCGAACTCCAGGAAGACTGGGAAGAGGGGCAGCGGGGCGGTTCGGAGCCCACGGTGGCGCCGGTCCCGCTCAAGGCGCCGGCGGCTTCGCGGGTGCCGATGGTGCTCGGCGGCGCCGCCCTGCTCGCAGCGCTGGGGCTGGCCGGCGGCGTGGGCGTGTGGGCGATGAACCAGGAGGCGCCACAGGCCAAGGTCACCACCGAGATCGTCAAGGCGTCGCCCTCGGTGGTGCTGAAGGTCAGCCCGGTGGCAGGGGTGGTGTTCATCGACGGCAAGGAGGTGGGGCGCGGCACGGCGGTCACCGTCTCCGACGTGGCGGTGGGGGCGCACCGGCTGGAGGTCACCGCCGAGGGCTACGAACCCTACGCGACCGAGATCGACGTCGGCGAGGGCGAGAAGATCCGCCAGGAGGTCAAGCTGGTGGCCATCCGCAAGGCGCCCGAGGTGCGGGTTGAAACCCCACCTCGCGGCAGCGGCACCGACGCGCCGGTGCGGCTGGAGCCGCGGGTGGAGTCGAAGGGGGAGCCCACGGTCGAGGCGAAGGTGGAAACACCGCCGCCACCCCCGGCCGAGAAGCCGAAGGGCAAGGTCAACATCAACGTGTCGGGGGGCTGGGCCGACATCTACGTCGACGGGAAGAAGATCGGGACCACGCCGATCTTCGGGCACCAACTTCCGGCCGGCAGCTACGCGGTACGCGCGAAGAACGAGGCCACCGGACTCGACGTGACCAAGCAAGTGACCGTGAAGGGCGGCGAGAGCGCCAGCGTGGCCTTCTCCGCCCAGTAAGCGGCTAGTTACACACCACGTCGCTGCCCGACTGCTTGCCGATGCCGGTCAGGCCGCAGGTGACGGTGCAGGATTCGCCCTGGGTGCAGTTCTGCACGGTGCCATTCGCATCGGGGAGGGTGACGCTGCAGTCGCCCACGTCCTTGCAGTCGACCGTGCAGGCCGACGCGTTCGAGCACTCTACCTGGCAGTGCTCGGCGCCCTTGCAGTCGACCGTCACCTCGTCGGTGCCGCCCTGGACGTCGCAGTCGGGGCTGTCCTGACAGGTGACGTCGCACGCGGCGTCGCCGCACACCACCGAGCACTCCGTCGTCGTGTCGCACTCCACGCCGCACGCGGCGGCGCAGACGCAGTCGTTGCCGTCGCAGGCGGTGGTGGCGTCCTTGGTGAGGTCCTCGCCAAGCCCCGAGAGGTCGCAGGCGGCCAGGAACAGAAGCGGGAGGAAGGCAAACATCAGGGGCGCTCCACGTGACCACCGCCTATCACCGGGAATGACCCCGGGCGCGATGAATCGCGCCGCCACAAAAAGATCACGTGGCTGCGCCATTTATGACGCTGGAGCAGGTCCCCGGGCGACAAGACTCAGTCGCCGCCGCCGCCCTCGCCGAACCTGCCGGCGAACGACTCGTACATCGCCCGGCACTCGTAGCGGTCCTCGCGCGCCATGCGCTGCATGCCGGCGCGGGGGTGCACGTTGTAGTAGCCGGTGATCGCGTAGGGCAGGTGGTAGCCCCAGCGCAGTGCGTCGCGCAGCGTGGCGTACTCGTCGACCATCTCGAGGATCGGGCGCACGTCGTACTTGGGGTTGTCCAGGTAGAACATGAGCAGTTCCATGGGGCAGTTGCCAGCTCCGCGGCCGATACCGTGCACGGTGGCGTCGACGAAGTCGCAGCCCGCGTCGATCGCCGCGATGCTGTTGGCGAAGGCCTGCTGCTGGTTGTTGTGCGTGTGGACGCCGATCTTGATCTTGTCGCCCAGGCGCCCCTGGTACACGTGGCAGAGGTGCGTGATGTGGTAGGGGAACAGCGCGCCGAAACTGTCGACGATGGCGACGTTGTGGACGCCCGAGTCGCGGAGTTCGTCGAGGAACTTGTCGACCTCGGCCGGCTCCAGCGTGGAGACCGCCATCACGTTCATGAACGTCTCGTAGCCCTCGGCCAGGGCCTTGTCCAGGAGGCGGCGGGCCTCGGTGAGCTGGTGGGCGTAGGTCGCGATGCGGATGGTGTTGACCACCGTGCTGCCGCGCGGCTTGATGTCGGAGGGATCGGCCTTGCCGCAGTCGAGCATCGCCGCGATCTTCATGCGCCCGTCGTGGGCGGCGGTCACTTCGGCGAGCACCTCCTCGTCGAGGAAACGCCACTCGCCGTGCTTGCTGCGGTCGAAAGCCGACTCGCGGCTGCGGTAGCCGATCTCCATGTAGTCGACGCCGCTCTGCTGCAGCGCCTCGAAGGTGCGGCGCACCCAGTCGCGGTCGAACTGCCAGTTGTTGCAGATCCCGCCGTCGCGGATCGTACAGTCCAGGATCTTGATGCGGCGGCGGCGATCCGTCACCAGCCCCTCGGGGCAACACTTCACGCGGTAGTCGAGGGCCATGGGGACTCCTGAAAAGGGTCCGGACACTACCCCCGCGCGCCCCGAGCCGCCACCCCGTCGAAACGCCGGTGACGGAGCGATACACCGGGCGGGGTTAGCCGCGAGCCGTGCTGACCCTGTTCCTCGGCTGCCTCCCGGAGTTCGCCCACGACCGCCACGACCTCGTTGACCTGCGGGTCGTGGGGATGAGCTACGCCCCGGGACCCGCCACGGCGCTCGCCTGGGACGGGCCCCTGGCGTGGAGCGCGGTGGCGCCGACGGCGGCTTGGTCGGGCGACGTGAACGGCTACGCCTGCAACGACTGGGATCCCGACACCGGTGCGACCGCCGACTGTGGTCCCAGGCCGACGATGTCGGCGACGGTCACGATCGACAACGGCGTGACCACCGAGACCGGCACCCTGTTGTTCGACGAGGCGGGACAGCTGCCCGAGCTCGGCGCGGCCACCGTCACCTGGGACGACGGCGTGGCGACGGTCGCCCTCGACGCCCCGGCGTCACACGTCACACACTGGATGGCTCCCGAGGGCGAGGTCGAAGAGATCGACCGCCACGTGGCGCGGTTCACGCCCCCCGGGACCGGCGTGTACCCGCTGGTCGGGCTGGTCCTCGACGGCCTCGGCGGCAACGACTGGGTGGTGGTCGACGTGAAGGACGAGGGGATTCGGCTCGCGGTGGGGAGGCGCTGGGTCGCGACCGAGCCCTCGTGGGCGGGCGCCGGCCCCGCCGACTGGGTGGGGACGGTCACAGCCACCGACGACATGGCGGGGTTCATGCTGGCGGACATCGTGGTCGACGACGGGAGCGCGGGCGACGACGCCTGCGGTGTGGTCGACGGCTACTGGGACGTCGACAGCTTGGCCACGCGCGCCTGCGGCCGCGACGAGGTGGAAGGCGCGCGGGTGCGCGTGCGCGGGACGTTCTCTTGGGAGTGATCGTCGTGGTGGGGATGGCGCTGGCCGAGGAGCCCGTTGCGGCCGCCGAGCCGGTGGCCCCCGGCGACGAGGATCCGTACGAGGTGGTGGTCGAGGCGCGGCGTGACGCGCCGGTTGTGTCGGAGGAGACCCTCGACCGCGAGCGGGTATTGTTGACACCGGGCACCTTCGAGGACGCGGTGCGCCTGGTGCAGTCGCTGCCCGGCGTGGCGCTCACGCCCGAGTACGGCCCCCAGGCGGGGGACCTCGCGATCCGCGGCGCCGCCCCCTGGGAGTCTCGCTACCTGCTCGACGGCATCGGGCTG